>JAPLKB010000015.1 GCA_026388275.1 Pseudomonadota bacterium | reverse complement strand
TCATTTCTCCTCCTTTTCTTTTAAGAAAAAGCAGAATAAATAATGATCCTTAGCAGTCTAACGGTCAATAAATTTTGTTACGTATAGGTAGGTGAAAGACAGGTCATCCCGTTAATGGCGGAAGGGGCGCATTTCAATCCGTAGTCTTTGCCTCTGGGAAACCACGCAGTTGCTGCTTTGTACGTGCTATAAACAACCGTACCGGTAATGATATAAGAGACACATTTCTATTGATAATCCTTGCCTTTCAAGGGACAGCAAAGCCACTTGCACGCATTAATCCTCACACTTGCGGAACAGGCTTTTTACCTGGTTGTTTAACCAATACAATCTCCGGGGCTGTTTCAACATGCTTTTCTATGAATGAGACTAAGACCCGCAGTTCATCAAGGAATGTCTGAAGTTCAGGTTTCGCTACAGGGGTCTCCATTATTTCATCAAATATGGTAAAAAAGTCAGGACTTCCAAGGTTAGCAGTAAAGAGATATCCCTGTGAAAGGGGGGGTTTTCCACTGGTACGGTTTAATCACGACAGCGGAGAGACAATTACATCCTGAATTTTAGGAACCAGTTTTAAAAGTGATATCGTGTGATGCAGCGTCCGTGTTGACTTCCCGACGATTTCAGAAATTGCGGACACTGTGTCCGCAATTTCATCAGATACATCTTCGATCCTTCGATTGTAACTTACTATTTCACTCATCACCCCATCCAGATTATAGTTTTTATCAGGATGTTTTGCCTGAATATATGCAAGTATGCCATTGGCCTGATCTATGGGATTTAAGTCTTCTCTCTGGAGATTTTCCGTTTCGGATTCATTGATAGCACCCAGAGGATGACCGGGCAACGAAGCTGCACGTCCTACGTGAACAACGGACAGGAGGGAATGATTGAAGGCAAATGGATATTATCTTCTTAAAAAAAGTTCCGGCAGGAGCAAAGAAAGCTTGGGCACATAAGTTATAACAAGTAAGCATCCGATAAACAACAGGATAAATGGGAATACGGCCTTTCCTATTTCAATAAGCGAGCGCTTCATAATAGCCATGGAGACAAACAGATTAAGCCCGAAGGGAGGGGTTAAAAAACCGCATTCTATATTTACAATCATTATAATGCCGTAATGTATGTAGTCTATATCGTACCTGTTCAGGGTTTCCACAAGAATCGGGGATATAACGATAATGGCGGTAACGATGTCCATCAAGCACCCGATAACAAGAAGCACGCCGTTTATTGCAAGGAGAAAAAGCCACTTACTTTGAATATTGGCTACGATTACCTCTGCAAGCTTTACAGGTATCTGTTCCACCGTCAAAAGCCATATAAAACTCATAGCACAGGAGAGGATAAAGAGGAGACAACCGGATAATATGGCTGCGTCTTTACATACAGAAAAGAGCTTATTGAACTTTAATTCTTTATATATGAAGAGCTCTACAAAGAGAGCGTATACAACAGATACTGCCGCCGCTTCAGTCGGTGTGAAAATCCCCCCGTATATGCCGCCGAGCACAAGGACAGGCAGGAAAAGCGCCCAAATCCCGTCTTTGATAATAACCAAACCTTCTTTAAAGGTATAACGTACGCTTGAGCGCCATGCATGTTTGGAGGACATATAATATGAATAACCCATAAGACAACATCCGATAAATATACCAGGAAGAAACCCAGCCATGAATATCTCTGCAACGGAGACATTCATAACGAGAGCATATAAAATCATCGGAATACTCGGCGGTATAAGAATGCCAAGGGACCCGGATGAGGTAAGCAGCCCGATGGAAAAACGATCTCCATAACCCTCTTTTATCAAGGCCGGCATCATAATGCTCCCGATTGCTATGACTGTTGCAGGGGAAGAGCCTGAAATGGCGGCAAAAAACATGCATGCCATAACAGAGGCCATAGCAAGCCCCCCTGTAAATCTGCCCACAAAGAGCTTCATCACGTTTACCAGTCTGTCGGAAATCGCCCCCTCAGCCATGATATTACCGGCAAGTATGAAAAAAGGCACACCGAGAAGAACAAAGTTGTCAAGCCCGTTAAATAATTGTTGTATCAGCGATGTCAGCGGAATATGGGCAATAAATACAAGATACACCGATGTTGTTGCTGCCAGAAGAAGCGCTATAGGCATACTGAGTGCAAGGAGCGCAAAAAAGCATAAAAGAACGACAGTCAATGTCATCTATTTTTTACTTACCCTCCTGAATGGCTTGCCCTTTAAGAAACTGTTAAAATGCTTATAAGACAATGCAAAAAACCTGAAAGCCATTGTTATCGAGAAAAGAGGAATCGGTATGTAAGGTATAAACATCGGTATCTGCATTGCAGGACTTTTTACGCCGAATCCTTTTAATGCAATAAGGTGCACAAATCCGTAATACACAAAAAGAAGGGCCATAAAGGCCGAAATAAAATAAGCCGCCGTTTTGATAAGATGACTTATTTTGTCCGGGCAAAATTCTGTCAGTGCTTCCATGGAAAAATGAGCTCCATACTTTACGCCGATGGATGCTCCGAGATAGGTTGAGAAAATGATCGTATAGTTCGCGACTTCACCGAACCAAGGAAACGTATAAGACATTGTGTACCTTAAGGCAGTTTCCACAAAGGTGAGGCAGGCTATCCCGATAAGCGCAAGGGTAGCACATCCTTCCTCGAACTTGTTTAGTTTATTGATAAAATCGTTCATAATGAAATGTTTTAAAAGCCGGGACAAATGGGCAGGAGACAGGAATATATCTGAAAGGCTTTATCCCGGTCTCTTGCCCTTACATTACACAAAATACTTTTTGCACGCAGTCTAATGTTTTTTGGAATAAAAATCTATCTTATTGATATAAAAATCATACCATTCAGCGCCGTAGACCCCTCTGTACTTGTCGTGAACACCCTTAACGGCATCTTTAAAGGCTGCTCTTTCAGCGGGAGTCAATATTACGACGTCAACCCCCTGGGCCCTTGCCTTTCCCACAGCCTCAACTCTGTTTTTTGCATTATTGTCCCTGTTTACCTTAATCTGGACATCCGATGCTTCTCTGAATATCTTTTGTTGTTCCGGGGTGAGAGAATTCCAGAATTTCTTGTTTATGACCACAGGGCATTCTGTCAATATATGGTTTGTTATGGTTGCAAACTTATTGACCTCTGTAAACTTCATCAAAATTGAAGTATAGAGGGGATTATCCTGTGCGTCAATCACCTTTTGCTGCAAGGCATTGTAAATTTCTGGGAATGGAAGAGGTGTCGGGTTGGTGCCCAGTGCTTTGAATGTATCTATAAATAAAGGACTTTCTATAACCCTTATCTTTAAGCCCTTGAGGTCTTCCGGTTTTCTAATCACACGTTTTGAATTTGTAATGTCCCTGAACTCGTTTTCCGTATAACCGATAAAGACAAAACCTTTCGGATCACAATATTTGTAAAATCTATCCCTGATATCTTTATCGTCGAGCACCTTATATGCAGTTTCTCTGTTTGGATATATGAAAGGTAATTCTATTATACCCATCTCCGGTACAAAATTAGCCAGTACGCCAGCGGTAACAGCTGTCATATGAAGGGTTCCTGACTGGACCTGCTCCGTCATCGAACGCTCACCGCCAAGCTGGCCGAGAGGGAAAACCTGAACCTCAATCTCTCCATTTGTCTTTTCGTTGACATATTTAGCAAAAGCAAGCGCCCCATGGTGCTGGGGGTGGATCGGAGGCCCTACGTGTCCGTATTTGACAACGATTTTTGCCTGGACAATCGAAAAGGATGAGGCCGCAAGCACAAAGAAAAACAAAACAAGCATACTAAAAATAATTTTTTTATACATGGCACACTCCTTGTGATGCATTATTTTAAATAATGTTTATACAAAAGACACCAGTTGTCAAATAAAAAAGGTTCTTTCGGAAACTATAGTCGGCATTATCAAGCTCTTCCGGCCTCGAAATATGACGTAAAATAAAGGAGGCATATTGTAAAAAATATTCAATTATCAAACTTGACAGACTAAAGACAAAATATTAATCCGGATATGTCATTATACTATTGCAAGATGATTTTGCTTTTTCGAGCAGTTATGTTATGTTGAAGGGCGTGGAACCAAAAATCATTCCCCGGAAAGAGCATCGCATATCAAGAAAACATGTGAGCCCGAATGCTTTGTACACACTCTACCGGCTCCATTCGCGCGGTTTTATTGCTTTCCTGGTGGGCGGATGTGTCCGTGACTTGCTCCTGGGACGAACACCCAAGGACTTTGACATAGGTACAAATGCCACACCCAGCCAGATCAAAAGACTTTTTCGTAATTGTCGTCTCATAGGTCGCCGTTTCAGATTGGCACATCTTCATTTTCGGGATGAAATTGTGGAGGTATCTACATTCCGACGGGCTGCTGTTCCATCCGATACCCTGGATATGGAAGAGGCGGGCCATAAAAAAAGTCTTCCACGCCACATTAAGGATGAGGACGGCATGGTTCTTGTGGACAACGTTTTTGGGACGCCGGAGGAAGATGCTCTTCGCCGTGATTTTACCATCAACGCCCTCGCTTACAATATCGCAAATTTTTCAGTTATTGACTACAGCACCGGACTGAGCGACCTACGGCAACGGTTAATTAATCCCATCGGCGACCCTCGTGTCCGATTTACGGAAGACCCCGTGCGAATGCTCCGTGCAGTCCGGTTTGCAGCATCCCATGATTTTGTTATAGAACCCAATGCCTGGGAAAGTATCTGTGAGATCTCTTCCATTATTTCCCGTGTTTCTCCGGCAAGGCTTTATGAGGAGATACAGAAACTCTTCCTCCTTGGGTCTGCCCGACCAACCTTTAATCTCCTGGAGAAGGCCGGTCTTCTTGCAGCCCTTTTCCCCAATCTCGGTCGCTGGATTTATGGAAACAGCCATCGCATGGTGTTACTGGAAGAAAATCTCGGGTACATCGATCAACTATATCGGAATGGTACGCCTGCATCACCGACGCTCTTTCTTGCAGCCCTCTTTGGCCCTGGTTTGGAAAAAGCAGCCTTTGTACGCCACTGTGACGGCATTCCCCATCATCAGGCACTGGATGAAATATGCGCAATTTTCATGGAAGAAATCTCCAGAACCGTATCCGTTCCGGGACGGGTTGGCGGTCGACTGCGAGCTATTCTTGCTCTCCAGGCTTCTCTGCACAGAATGCCACCAAGACGCCCGGCCTCCATTATCAGCAGGCCTGAATTTGGAGAATCTCTGGTGTATCTCCGTCTTATAGCGGAGATGAGAAGGGAAGACCGAATACACCTGGAATGGTGGGAAACCTTCCTTTTAGCGGCCCCTCCTGTATTATCTTCGGAGCAGCCCGCAGATGAAATCCCTGCTGAAAAAAGAAGAAAGAGGCGGCGCAAACCTCGACGTCCCCGCCGGACCGTTGTCTGACCAAAGAAAGGATTTGCACATTTTCAACTGAATTCAAATGCAGAAAAATCCTGCCTTTCAAGAGACAAAAAAACCTTAAGAAACATACCGCATCTTAATTCTCCAAATGGCCTTCCAGAATTAATTTGATCTATAATTATAGACAAAGCTTAAAAACGTAAGTTAGTATATATATAGTTTGAGATAGTTTTAAAACAGAATCATTCATTCTGTTTTAATTGTTATCAAACAATAATTTTTTGAGAGGTGCCTATGGATTATTATGATGAAATAGAAAAGATTGCCTATGAAATTTTTGAAAGAGAAGGCATGGTGCATGGAAGACATTTTGACCACTGGATTGAAGCAGAGACAATTGTAAAGACGAGATATAAAAACAAAGATAAAACCGGACAAAACAATACGGAAGCATTAAAACCGAAAAAAAAGGCAGCAGCAAAAGCAGTAACAAAAAAGAGCGAAGCCAAACCAAAAATGGCAGTTAAAACTGCTGCAAAACCAAAAATCAAAAAAACATCATAGCAATAACTCGATGCATATGACGTTTTTTGATTAAAATACGGGATGTTCATATTTGTCCAGGTATTTGAAGGTGGAGAAATAACCGTTCTCCCCGGTAAATTTACAAATGTTTAAATTATGCAAAATTATAATCTTTCGAATAATCATTAGATTATGTGAAGTTTATTTGTTTTCAAGTACAATCCTCATCTGCGAATCTTCATGCCGGACCGATCAGACGTATACATGATTTACAAAGAAAAATGAATTTTTTTGAGTCTCAATGGGTATCTGCTTTTTTAGAATAATTTTTATTTACGAAAAAATAAAAAATATATAAGCAGGTGTTGACAATAAGACAGACTTGTTATAGTATACTAATCATATAGGATATATATGATTATGATGTTACATTAAAAAGTTTTTAAAACAACGGAGTCAAAAGATTGCAAGTTGGATTTTAAAGAAGAAAAATATTTTTATAGGAGGAATCAATTATGTCAAAGATTGCAAACAATTTAACAGAATTAATCGGAAGGACACCGCTTCTAAGACTTTACAAGATAACTGCCGGAATTGACGCCAAAATTGTAGGAAAGATCGAATCATTTAACCCGGCGGGGAGCGTAAAAGACCGCATAGGCTATGCAATGATCAAAGATGCGGAAGATAAGGGACTTATCACAAAAGATACGGTTCTTATTGAACCCACATCCGGCAATACAGGGATCGCTCTTGCCTTTGTCTCTGCAGCAAAGGGATACCGGCTTATTCTCACAATGCCCGATACGATGAGCGTTGAAAGAAGAAGTCTGCTGAAGGCATATGGAGCTGAATTAGTGTTAACTCCGGGTGCCCAAGGCATGAAAGGCGCAATAGCCAGGGCCGAAGAGCTTGCCAAAGAGACACCGAACTCATTTATCCCTCAGCAGTTCAAAAATCCTGCTAACCCTGCCATACACAAAGCAACTACCGCTGAGGAGATATGGGAGGATACGGATGGTGAAATTGATATACTTATAGCAGGCGTGGGTACCGGCGGCACCGTAACGGGTGTTGCCGAAATTATCAAAGCACGTAAACCCTCATTCAAAGCAGTTGCCGTAGAGCCATATGATTCTCCTGTACTTTCAGGCGGGAATCCCGGCCCACATAAAATACAGGGAATCGGTGCCGGTTTTGTACCTGATGTGCTGAATCTTAAGGTTATAGATGAAATCTTTAAAGTAAAGAACGAAGAAGCCCTTGATACCGCAAGAAGACTTGCGAAAGAAGAAGGTCTTCTTGTGGGTATCTCATCAGGCGCTGCCACGTTTGCCGCACTCCAGATCGGAAAGCGGGCCGAGAATAAGGGCAAGCTGATTGTAGTGATAATGCCGGATACGGGCGAACGTTATCTGAGCACTGTGCTGTTTCAGTAGACATAGGGAGAGAAGAGCATGTTGTCTGTCATAAATTAACCTCGCGACTATGTCTGTATTTTCTGCTGCCCACTTCCTTTAAGAACAAATATGCCGACTTCGGCAAAAAGGTTCAGGAATATAGGCACTTTTCTATTTTTCCCAAGAATATAGGCGCTTTCAATCTTAATGTCCTGCTTTTTACAGTATTCAATGAACTCAAGAAGGCTCAGGAAATGAAGATTGGGTGTATTGTGCCATTCATAAGGAAGTGAAGGTGTTATTGGCACCTTTCCCGTGAGGCATATCTGGAATCTGGCTTTTATATAAGCAAAGTTGGGAATCCCGACAATGACTTTGCTGCCTACCCGCAGGCTTTCAAGGCAAAAAGGTCTGCCGCATGTTCTGTGTTGTTGAATACATATGAAGCTGTCTGGTATATGGGAACCGCCCGTGCGCCGGTAGCCGGATCAGGACTTTCCTGGCCTGCATGGATTGCCGATGTTTCCAATCTCCTATTAGTCATGCATTGATCCTCCTTAAATTATCTACTCTAATCTCTATAGTCCCTCACTATTATTTAGATATTGTACATAAAAACATCCTGCTGGTTTATCTCCTTCTGTCTATCTGCCAGCGCTGCAAGGGTAAATCCATTCAACACCTCTTCAATTTTGGCACCCAGCATTGTCCATATCTCTCTTGTAACGCACATCTCCGTTTTAGGACACGCTTTGGTATCGCTCACACAATCGACAAGGCTGCAAGGGCCTTCCAGGATTGTGAGTATTTCATTCAATGTAATCTCATCAGGTAGTCTGCTGAGCAGGTACCCGCCGTTTCTCCCTCTCATGGCCTTTACAAGGCCTGCTTTATGGAGAGCGCCGAATATGTGCTCAAGATATTTGTCGGATAAGCCCTGCCTTTTCGCAATATCCGAGAGAAACACAGGCGTTCCTGGTATTCCGTGTGTTGCAAGATCAATCATTGCCCGAAGCCCATACCTTCCTTTTGTCGAGATTTTCATAGTATTTACGCTCCTTGTTCTTTATGATATTTAATATCATACAAATATTATATGAATAATATACTTTAAGGTAAAATGTTTGTCAAGTAATTACTGATTAATAAAACGAAGGAATTCTACTTTTTAAACTCTCTTCCCTTCCAGATCATATGGAGATATATACCTGCGAGACAGAGAGATTTCTTGCCTGGATAGCTGCCTGAATCTCAGAAGATATTTTTAGAAGTAAAATCACGTTGTGCCCTGTCCGTATTGAATTTCCTACTATTCCAGAAAATCGATCGTCGTTCACAATGCCGCTCATTATCCCATCTACATCATAACCCTTAAATGATTTATCTGAGGGGCAGATACTCCCATAGACTTCCTTGACTTAATAGGCATTTGTGCTTATATATGAAAATTGTGAGGATATCACTAAACCGTTTTACTATAAGGGAGGTAATTTTATGATTTATATGAAAAAAAGCATCTTTTTTATTTTTCTCTCGTTGGTTGTATTATTACCGTTTATATACCAAAGTGCCCATGCTGCCGCTGAAGTGGCATCGGCTTATCCTGCCATGCCCGAACCAGGTAAAAAAGTACAGATAGGAAACGGCTATTATCTAATATATGGCTTTGATAAAACGCCAAAGCTCGGCACAGTGATTATGAAGGTGGAAATATTTACAAAGGAAGGCAAGAAAGATACCTCTTTCGAAGTGAAAGCTGAATCTGATATGCCTTCCATGAGAGGCGCCCATGCAACGGGAGACCGGCCGTTTGTGCTTTCAAAGAAAGGGGACTACCTCCTGCCTATAAACATCGTAATGCCCGGGGATTGGGAAATTAAACTTACTGTCATGAGAGATGGAAAAGTCGTCGCAAGGGGTAGATACAATTTTAACGTTTAGAATCCTCATTGCATACGCAGTTCTTTTATTTGTTACTAATACAGTCCAGGCTGCGGATCAGCTTCTCTATTTCGAAGCCCAGGGAGTTGCCGGCTATTCTTCCGAACTGAGAAAGCCGGTTTACTATTCAATGAACCCGGATGCAGAGATGCAGAAACCGAGTGTGGGCTTCGATTATTTAAAACGATTTTCAAGCGAGTCCGGAGATTGGGGCACCTTCGCCCTCCAGGCTCGCGCTGCTTTGACTATCAACGGGTTGGACGGGGCAAACGGTATAAAGTGGGAGCCCCAGGTATATAACGCATATTTTAAGGTGAAGACCCCAGGGCCTTATGTGTGGGTCGGGCATAACCGTCCTGCCTTCGGACTCGGGTCCTACTTCGACAGCCACGGTCTGCTGCTTCGCACTCTTGCTGTACAGGGCTTTGGATATGACCGTGACTGGGGTGGTGGGCTCTCCAAGGATTTCTCCTGGGGAGATGTTTCAGCCAGTCTCACCACTGGTTCAGGTATGCCAGTATATACGAAGGGCAATTCCATGGCTGCAACCAGGATTTCCTATGGTGTCCTAAGTCAGGATAATTTCAACCTGGGTTTTTCCCTCGGTTACGGGAACACGCTTGATACCATGGGCTACAGCCTGAGAGATCAGAAGCCTCAGGAGATGAGACTTACCGGGGCTGACCTGACAATTTTAAGGAACCGCTTTGAACATCGTTTTGATGTACTCACAGGAACGTGGCTTGATCAGGACACATATGCACTGATGTACCGGTTAGGCTTCAATGCCGACCCCGAGGGACGGCTCAAAATAGAGGTACAGCCGACGTATTGGAAGTTCGGGGACGATAAAAATTGGCTGGCGGCGTTTTGTGTTTCAAGTCTGGTCACGTCTAATCTCACAGTCCGCATGATGTATCAGTACGACCACAGCAGGAGCGACAATAGCGTTGTTTTGCAATTTTATTTCTATATACCGGTGATATGATTAATAAAGTAAAGGATTTTTCAATGAAAAAACATATAGTTTTAGCCTTTTTCCTTATTTTAACCTGTTGCACGGCAGTATTCGGCGCGGTGGGCTGCGATCTGAACGACCCTGACCGTGATGTGGCAAGACTCTTCCCGGAATCAACCGGGTATAAGACTATCTACACCTCAATTCAGAAAAAAGGAGGAGAAAAACTCCTTACAATAGTGGAAACACGGCTTGGGGTTAAATTCCAGGGTATTTACGAGACCATAGATGTCCCCTATACGATCTATGAAATTTATGCTGATAAAAAGAAGATCGGTTACATCCACGGGGTAAACCAGAAAGGCCAATTCGGGGGCATCCAGGTATTCCTGGTACTGAACCTCGAAGGAACCATCAGGGGATTCTATATACAAAAAATGACGAGCCAGTATGCCGGAAAGCTGCGGGATCAGAAGTTCGGAAAGCAATTCGTCGGCCTGACCTTAAAAGATTTCGCCCATTACGATGTAGCTTCGGGCAAGTCTTCAGGAAAGATAGATGCAATAAAGAATCCTGCACCGGAGGCCGAGGCTGATTTCAGGGCGGCACTCAGGGCCACGAAAAAAAACCTTATCCTTATGGATGAGTTTGTTCTTTCCGTACAACCGGTACAATCTTCCGAAGGAGGCACGAAATAAATGATCACCATATTCCAGGTAGCTTATAAAAATCTCTTCAGAAAAAAAGTGCGGAGTCTTTTGACTATGGTCGGCATCGCCCTTTCCGCATGGGTCCTTGTAAGCCTACTGGGATTCAACCGCGGTTATGAGACATCTCTCAACAGGGATATTGACAACATGGGTTTTCAACTGATGATTATGGCCAAAGGCTGTCCCTATGAAGCAGCTACACTGATGCTCAAGGGAGGAACAGGATTGCGCTATATGGATGAGTCCATCATGAAGGACATCGTGAAAGAATCTGAAGTGGAGAAGATCACGCCGATCCTTATGTCAGCGGTATTTGATCCGAATAAAGGTGCAAACGGCGGCATAGCCGGATACTTCGGCGTGGAACCCAAAAGCTTTGCCGAAATGAAACCCTTTCTCAAATTCAGACAGGGCAAGTGGTTTACTGATACAAACAGCCATGAGGCTGTCATGGGTTTTGAGGCGGCCGAACTTGAACAGCGCGAAGTGGGCGATATGATCCTTATGCCGGAAAAGAACGTCCAGTTCAAGGTAGTGGGCATACTTGACAGAACAGGCACACAGGATGACGGAACAGTCTTTGTACCCCTAAATACACTGCAGAAGATATTTAACAAACCTAACGAAATTACTACCATAGGCATCAAATTGAAAAAGGGTGTTGACAGCGGACGCCTCGAAGAAAAGCTATATAAGCTCCCTGATGTCCAGATAGTGAGTCTGGCACAGGTGAAAGACACCATTATGAAGCTGATTTCCACAGCAAAGGTGATGGTTCTCTCCATAGCAATTATTGCTATTATGATTGCCATGGTCGGGGTGGTAAACACAATCCTCACGTCAGTCTGGGAAAGATTCCAGGAGATCGGCATTCTAAAAACCATCGGCGCCATGCCCTGGGACATATTTAAACTGATCTGGATGGAAACCCTCATGCTTTGTGCTGTAGGCGGTGTCCTCGGCATTGTCTTTGCCCTTACGCTTTCAAGGGTAACAGACATTGTAATGCGCCGTATCCTGCCTTACGCCCCTGGAGGCGGTCTCGTACTCATTGATCTGAAGCTTATCTTAATCACTCTGATTGGAATCCTTTGTATCGGACTCTTAAGCGGTATTTATCCCGCATGGAGGGCAGGAAGGATCAGGCCTTTGGAAGCGATCAGAGGGGAGGCGGGCAGATGAGCCAGAACGTGATAGAAGCAATAAATCTTACCAGGATATATTCCCGCGGAGTTGAAGAAGTAATTTCCGTGAATAATGTCTCTTTCCGGATCAACGCCGGGGATTTTGTTTCCATCATTGGGCCTTCAGGGTCCGGCAAAACGACACTGATCAACCTTCTCGGTTGTCTCGATAATCCCACGTCAGGAGAGCTATACCTCGATGGCCGGTCAATTTTCGGTAATAAAAAACGCCTTTCCGAACGTGAATTGACAAAAATAAGAAGGGAAACATTCGGATATATTTTTCAGAATTTCTATCTCATCCCGACCTTAAGCGTCGCGGAAAACGTGATGCTTCCCCTTACATTTTACCGCAAGCCGGGCACGGAAAAGGAGACGGAAAAACTGATGGCACTTCTTGGTATAGACCACCGGAAGGACCATCTCCCGGGACAGATCTCTGGCGGTGAAATGCAGAGAGTGGCAATAGCAAGGGCCATGGTGAATAAACCGAAAATACTCCTTGCCGACGAACCGACAGGGAACCTTGATACAAAAAGGTCAGAAGAGATCGTGAAGGTTCTTCAGGGACTCAGCCGAAGTGAAGGCCTGACAGTTATCATGGTGACACACAATCAGGAACTGGCCCGCTACGCAGACCGGATGCTCGAAATGAGAGATGGCCAGATCAGTGAAATTGAGGTTAAGGCTCAGAGCAATACCCTGTAAGAACCACCTTCATCTGTAAAGTAAAGACTTTTATTTACATGCAACCATATCTATCTCTATCGTTGCGCCTTTCGGAAATGCGGATACCTGCACGGTTTTTTCAAGATCTCTTCCAGTATAAATTCGTCATGGGCATGCCCCCTTGTGACGATCACCGCGTATTCATCAGGTTTTATGTCAAGAAGGCGAAAAACCGCCTCAACTCTCCTGCAATAATATCGTCCACTTCGGGGAAACTTTCCTTATTGGCAAAAAACCGCCTTAATACAGTCTGTTTTATGAAAATAGAAATATAGATACAAGTTTTTGTTGATTACCAGAGCGCTTTGTTTTATAAATTTCTATACCAAAGCATTAAATAAATTAAGGGGGTATGAAATGAGAAAAGCATTCTATGTTTCTATGTGTTTTATGTTCATCCTTGGTCTTTTTGGCTTATTTTCACCGGCATTTTCGGCTGATACGATAAAGGTAGGCATAGTAGACACTTATTCTGGGCCCGCGACAACCTATACACAGGATGTGCTCGACGGTTTTGTGCTTGCCGTTAATAAGATAAACGCCAAAGGCGGCGTGCTCGGGAAGAAGATAGAATATGCCACACGTGACGAGAAGTTTAAACCGGACATCGGTTTGGCAATGGCCAAAGAGCTTGTCATGAAAGAAAAGGTGGATATTCTCGTGGGGACAATAAACAGCGGTACAGCTCTGGCGGTCTCTGATTTTGCAAGAAAAGAGAAGATACCTTTTTTCGTCACTTACGCGAAAAGCGAAAAAATCATCGGTGAGGCAGGACATCGCTACGTATTTAACATGAACGAAAATACAGAGATGGCGGGCCGGGCAGCAGCAGTTGCCCTTGCGAAAAAACCCTTTGTAAAATACTGGATTTGCGGCGATGATTACGAATATGGACATGCTATTGCAGATGCTGTCTGGAACAATCTGCAGAAACTGAATCCAAAAGTACAGTTGATAGGGAAATCATGGTGGAAATTAGGAGAAGCCGATTTTACCCCTTATATTACACAGATTATGGGGGCTAAGCCCGACTTTATCATCGTTGCAACCGGCGGCTCCAGTATGGTTAATTTCCAGAAGGCAGCAAAGGCAACCGGATTAAGCCAGAAGATACCCTTCTATCAACATACGGCCACAGAACTCGGAACCCTTCTGTCCCAGGGCAAGGAAGCGCCTGAGGGTGTTTATGGAACTTCCCACTATCTTTTCTACTTCCCTGAATCACCTGCGAACAAGGCTTTTGCTGAAGAATTTATGAAAACCTACAAAAGATACCCGAAATCAAGCGCCTTTGTTGGATACATGACTGCCCAGTTTATTGCAGAGGGTTTTAAAAAGGCAGGGAAGATAGACAATGAGGCATTGATAAAGGCTCTTGAAGGTTTAAAGCTTGACAGTCCGATCGGACCCTTATCAATAAGGGCATGTGATCATCAGCTTGAGCTCCCGACATATTTTGGTGTGACAAAGAAGGACCCGAAATACGATTTTCTTGTATCCGGGAATAATCAGATAGTGTCTCCAAATGATTATATGCCTACATGCGAGGAGGTTCTGAAGCTTCGCAAGAAATAAATTCCTACCCGCAAGCTCTCAACAGCTTGCGGGTGTTCCAGTAATAGAAATAGCGGGGGTAGTGATTGGATTTCATATATGCCGTAGTACCGCCTCAGGTCTTAAATCAGATATTTGTTGGTTTAAGCAGGACGACGATCCTTTTCATCGTTTCTTCCGGCATGAGCCTTATTCTGGGCGTGCTCAGGATACCCAATGTTGCCCACGGATCTCTTTACATGATAGGCGCCTTTATGTCTTTTACGATTGCAAAGGTTTTCGGTGGCGGAGCCACAGGGTTCTGGATGGCCCTTGTTTTGGTTCCTGTGGCGGTTGCAGTATTGAGTCTTATCGTGGAACGCGGTCTTTTCCAGTTTCTTTACGAGCGGGAGCATCTGATGCTCCTTTTGCTCACTTTTGCTTGTTCCCTTGTTTTTGGCGATCTTGTTAAACTCGTGTGGGGTGCTGAGTATAAATCTGTGCCGGTGCCCCATATGTTTCAGGGGTTTGTACCGCTCTTCGGGGGCATACCCTTCCCACTGTACAACATGTTCCTTCTGATTGTCGGCCCTGTTGTTGCGGTTATACTCTGGCTGATAGTGAATAAGACGAAAATAGGCAAGATTGCACGAGCAGCCGCAGTAGACAGGGAAATGGTCGGGGCAGTGGGCATCAATGTCAGCTGGGTCTTCGCTGTTGTGTTCATGATAGGTTGTCTTCTGGCAGGCCTGGGCGGAGCCCTTGTTGCACCGACAGTGAGCGTAACGTTAGGCATGGATCATACGCTCATTATGGAGGCGTTCCTCATCGTTATTATTGGCGGACTGGGCAATATCTGGGGCGCCCTCCTGGGCGCACTTATTTTTGGTCTATCACAGTCTCTCGGTATCCTTATCTGGCCACAATTCGGCATTATATTTCCCTATCTTGCAGTAATTATTGTATTATTGTTCAGGCCCACAGGGCTTCTCAAGTCAACATGGTGACAAGGAGCTGGTTATGATAAAAGACATGTTGGGAGGAAGGAGCCGCATTGCCGGCATCGTGCTTCTCGTTTTTCTTTTTTTCCTCCCATTAATTATGCCCCGGTTTTATGTGTATATGGCATCCATTATCCTCCTTACAGGATTGCTTGCAACGAGCCTTAACTTCGTTCTTGGCTACGGAGGGGTATTCCAGTTTCACCATTGTGTTTTTTACGGGGCCGGTGCTTACGGGACGGCACTCATGTTAACAAAAGGAGGATTTCCTCTCTGGATCAGCTTCATTGTCGGTCCATTCGTATCTGCCTTATTGGGTCTGATTATGGGAATTATCTGCGTAAGGCTCTCAAAACTCTATTTCGGGATGCTCCAGATCTCTCTCGGATCTCTCGTATGGGTTATTGTTTACCGCTGGTATTCTTTTACCGGAGGCGATGACGGGATACACGGGATCACTATGCCGGATATAATTTCATCCTACGGTAATGCATACTATTTTACCCTTGTTGTTACCCTTCTGTGCCTTTTTGTTATGTACAGAATGATAAAATCACCCTTTGGCAGTGCTCTCCAGGGTATCAGGGACAATCCCATAAGAAGCGAGATGATCGGGATTAATGTAAGGCGCCACCAGGTGATGGCGCTTACCATAGCGGGTTTCTTTGCAGGGGTAGCGGGTGCACTTTTTGTTGTTGTAGATAATACGGTATTCCCTGACATGCTTTTCTGGACACTGTCCCTTGAAGCAGTTATCATGTGTCTGCTCGGCGGCTGGTTTACCTTCCTGGGCCCTATGCTCGGCGCTGCCATCATTATTGCACTGAGAACATTTGTGAGTACATACACCGTTTATTGGGCCCTTGTGCTCGGCATAATTATGGTGTTTGCGATCTTCTATCTTCCCACGGGGGTTCTTGGATATATTGAAGAAAAAATGAATAAAAAAATGATTGAACCTGTGATTAAGGAGTAGCCGGTGCTGGAAGTCAAGGCATTAATAAAGACATTTGATGGATTTAAGGCAGTCAGTAATGCAAATCTTCATGTAAAAAAGGGCGAGATTGTCGCAGTGATCGGCCCGAACGGCGCCGGCAAGACGACCCTTTTTAACCTTATTACCGGAATCCTGAAGCCTGACAGCGGACAGGTTATTTTTAAAGGCGAAGACATTACAGGACTTCCCCCTTATGAAATTTGCAGAAAGCACATAGCACGTTCATTTCAGGTAGTAAATGTATTCCAGAGACTAAATGTCTTTGAAAATGTCCAGGTTGCAGTACTGGCCAAGACGAAAAAGACCCACAACTTTTTTACCCCGTCAAAAAAACTGGTTATTAACGAAACAAATGAGATCCTGGAGAACGTAGGGCTTGTCAAAAAGCGGCACCATACAAGCGCTCTACTTTCTCACGGCGACAGGAAAGTCCTTGAGATTGCTATTGCCCTGGGCGGCGACCCGGAGTTTCTGATCCTTGACGAACCTACTGCAGGAATGTCCCCCGAAGAGACAGCGCGTTGCATAGACTTAGTAAGGCACCTATCGGAAAAACTGGGTTTGACAATCCTCTTCTGTGAACATGACATGGAACTTGTATTTGCTATTGCCAACCGGATCATGGTGATGGTGCGAGGCGCAACCATTATACAGGGGTGCTGCGAAGATGTGAGGTGCAATCAGGCGGTTCAGGACGCCTACCTTGGCAGGAGCGACGCGTGCTTAATGTAAAAAAAATCCATACATATTATGGCTTAAGTCATATATTATTCGATGTCAGTCTCACTGTTGCAAAGGGTGAGGCGGTTGGCCTTCTCGGAAGAAACGGTGCAGGGAAGAGCACAACCATGAAGAGCATCATGGGTCTGACGCCGCCCAAAGAAGGCAAAATTCATTTCAATAACGAGAATATTACCGGGGAAAAGCCATATCTTCTCTTCAGGAAGGGCATCGGGTACGTGCCTGACGACAGAAGAGTTTTTGCAGACCTTTCCGTAGATGATAATCTTGAAATTGTTCATCGCCGTACAGAAGGATGGAATAAAAAGAGAATATACGATCTGTTCCCTGCGCTTGGCGAAATACAATCGCGCAGGGCAGGGAACCTAAGCGGCGGGGAGCAACAGATGCTGACTATCGCAAGGGCCCTTATGGGAAGCCCGGAACTCCTCCTTCTTGATGAACCGACAGAAGGGCTGGCGCCCCTGATTGTACGTGACCTTGAAGAGCAGATATTGAAACTCAGAGATGCCGGTATCAGCATTTTACTCTCCGAGCAGAATATTAAATCCGCTCTTAAGATGATCTCAAGAGTTTATGTTATTGATAACGGAAGGATTCGCTTTGAAGGTACCGTTGATGAGCTTGAAACGAACGAAGAGGTAAAAAAGAAATATCTTATGGTATAATAATCTATAACAACCAATAATTGTTCAAAGGATAAATGCTCATGAAAAAAATCAAACCATTTATTTTAGTGTTGATATTTATTTCCGGCTTATGCACAACATTGCTCGCAGCCGACACATTGGAGGAGGTTAAGAAAAAAGGTGTACTTATAGCGGGCGTCAGGGAATTTGCACCGGGGTTTGGTTCCATCGATGAAAAAACCGGAGAGATTGTCGGCTATGATATTGATTTTATCAGGACAATTGCAAATAAGCTTGGCGTGAAGCTCCAACTTCAGCCCGTTAGACCCGAAAACCGCATATTGTATCTCAATAGAGGCGATATTGATATTATAGCCGCAACAATGTCAAAGACTGCAGAGCGTACTGAACAGATTGATTTCAGTTATACATATTTTTTTACCGGCCAAAAGTTTATTGTAAAAAAAGGAACGATGAAGAAACTTGCCGACCTTAACAACAAGAAGATCGGAACGGCAAAGGGTTCTACCTCAGGGCAGAGCGTCAATAAGATGCTTCCAGGGGCAAAGGTCCTGTATTTTGATGATTATCCGCAGGCGCTTCTAGCACTTCGGCAGGACAATATCTTTGCCATAACGACTGATGAGCCGATTTTGGTAAATTTACTCAATGAAATACCGGATAAGGAACGGTTTGAGATTCCCGATATCCGGATCGCTGATGAATTGTATGGATTTGGCATTGGAAAAGGCGAGAAGAAACTCCTTGAATTTGTAAATAAGACTCTCCTTGATATGGAGAAAAATGGCGAGGCAAAGAAGATTTTCAATAAATGGTTCGGACCAAACTCCAAAACACCTATGAAGAGAGGAAGTTTCAAAATTACGGCGGGAAAGTAGTTTATACCAATCCGCCTTGTTCGTGGAGATTTATTCTTTTCGCTCAAAAAATTGTCTGAATTTGTCCTTGAAGCCTCTGTCCGAACCCCCGATATCCTGGGTAAATTCTTGCGAAAGCCCTTCTATCAGGAATTTCTGTTTTTCTGTAAGTGTTGCGGGTATTACAATCTTTAAATAGACAAGTTCATCGCCCTTTCCATACCCGTTAGATTTTGTCACACCGAGCCCTTTCATCCTGAATATTTTTTCCGGCTGTGTTCCGGGAGAAATGTTGATCTTTATGTCCCCTTCGAGGGTGGGTAACAATATATCGCCTCCGAGACACAAAAGCGGGAAGCTTACATCGATACGTACAATAATGTCGTCACCTTGTCTTTCGAATATAGGATGTTCTTTGACATTTAAAACCACATACAGATCACCGGGATGGGTGTCAGCATATCCCTGCATGCCTTCGCCCCTGACCCTTAAACGTGAACCTGTATCAACGCCGGGCGGTATTTTTATCTTCACTTTCTTTTTTGTTTTAATCTGCCCCTTGCCCCTGCATGTTTTACAGGGGTCTTTGATGATATAGCCTTCGCCGTTGCAATACTCGCATGTCCGGTTTATTGTAAAAAAACCATGACTTTGTCTTACCTGTCCTCTTCCCCCGCAATGTCTGCAACCAACCGGCTGATGTCCGGGTTCAATCCTTGAGCCATTACATGACGGACAACGTTCGTTTTTGGGAATCTCAAGTTCCTTCTCAACCCCGAACACAGCTTCTTCAAACTCTATTTCAAGGTTGTACCGAAGGTCATCGCCTTTTTGAGTTCGCTGTCGCTGCCTTGTTGATCCGAAAAAGTCGCTGAAAAGATCATTGAAAACATTGTCAAAATTTCCTCCGAATCCGAAATCAAAAACAGTGCCTGAATCATCTGCCGAACCAAATCTCTCATACCTCAATTTCTTTTCAGGGTTGCTGAGCACCTCATATGCCTCATTAATCTCCTTAAACATGTCCTCAGCCTCTTTGTTGCCCGGGTTCCTGTCGGGATGGTGTTTTAAGGCGAGTTTTCTGTATGCCTTTTTTAGTTCTTCATCTGTGACATTTCTCGAAACACAGAGTATCTCGTAATAATCTTTTTTCATGTATTTCCTTTTTATTATTGTATTTCAGGCTTTTTTGAAATTGTAACCATGGAAGGCCTTATGAGTCTCCCGTTCAGCATATAACCTTTTTGCATTTCCGATACAACTGTGTCGGGCTCGACATTCTCCTTTTCTTCCTGGAAAAAGGCTTCATGAAAGTTAGGGTCAAATTTTTTACCAAGGGCATCAACTCTCTCAACGCCTGCCCTTTCAAGTACCTTCAGGAATTCATTGAAAACAATCTTTACCCCTTCATGAATACCTTGAAAATCTTTGGTTTTGGATGAATGATCAAGAGCCCGCTCAAGATTGTCCAGAACAGGGAGTAATTCTTTTATGAGAACTTCATTGCCGAATTTTAAAGTGTCCTGTTTTTCTTTTATTTTAAGCTTTTTGAAATTATCAAAATCTGCCTGAAGATAGAGTAGTTTTTCCTGAAGTGTTTTGATCACCTCTTCTTTTTCCTGGAGGACGTTATTAAGTTCGTCAACGATCTCGTCCTTTTTCTTCTTTTTTTTAGGCTCTTCGTGTGTCCCTTTATCTTCCCCCGCTTTATGGTTTATATCTTTTTCGTCCTTTTGATCCATTTTGTTCCTCACATGATTTTTAAAATATCTGTAACTGTTTTTGCCGTATAATCAACGATGGGGATAATCTTTGAATAGTTCATCCTTACAGGGCCTATGACTCCAAGAATGCCGTAGCTTTTTCCCCCGATCTTATATGTTGATGTTATAATACTCATATCCCTTAATTCTTTAATGTCGCTCTCATCTCCCATGATGACGTGGATGCCTTCTTCTTTCATGCATTTGTCGAGAAGGTGCAACAGCTTTTCCTTTCTCTCAAGCGCCTTAAAAAGCTCTTTAAGCTTATCCATATCCAGAAATTCCGGAACGCCTATAATCTTTGAAACACCGTCAAGATAGACCTCCCTCTTGTCCTCGCCATCGATAATGGTTTCAAGAGTATCGTTTACCTTTTTGAGGAGTTGATTGAATATTGTCTTATCCTTTTCAATATCCTCAAGTATTCCGTTTTTCAGGGCATAGAAAGGTATGCCACCGAATTTTCCGTTCATATACCCCTTCATTTTGTTAAGGGTATCAGTATCCAGTGTTTCATCTGTTTCAACGAGCCTTGTATGAACAGTACCCGATGAGGTGACAAAGACTGTTAAAACGGTGTTGTTTGTTAATTTTACAAACTCTATTTCTTTAAAAAGCATTGTATTTACACTTGGCTCAACTACAATGCCGGTATGTTTTGATAATGAAGCAAGGGCTCTGGAAGCATCTTCCATTATGCCTTCCACATATGGATATCGGGATCTGAGCATGATGTCAAGGGTATGCAGCGCCCTTTTGCCGGGATAGACCGGAATATCCAGGCTGTCCAGATAATAACGGAACGCCTTATGTGTAGGGATCCTGCCGGCGACAGCATGGGGTTTAAATAAAAGCCCAAGCCTTTCAAGATCTGCCATGGTATTTCTGACCGTAGCAGAACCCCATCTGCCCATGATCGACTTTGCATTTGATATTGTTTTGGAACCTATGGGCTCTGCAGTGTTAATATAACCCTCAATTATTAAAACAAGTACCTTTCTTTCTCTCTCGGTCAGAACTTCCATCATAACCTTCTTATAGAATAGAATAAGTTAATTATATATATCACCTTTGTCAAGAAATGAAATCTATCGGCAAATGCAACCGATACACACATCCCATTTTATTTTTCCTTCATTACCCAGACGCCGTCCCATTCTTTGTCGGGCGGGTGTTTGACAAAATGCTGACAGCGCTCAAGATAAAATCCGGACAGCTTATCGTTTTTGTTTAATGAAAGAGCTTCTCTGAACCTGTCGATGCTGTCTTCCCATCTGCACTCACGGTAACATGTAATGCCCTCATTGTATACTTTAACAACATCTCCCATGTTTTGGAAAGATTCATCATCATGATAATCCATTATGCCATAGACGGTAACAGGTTTCAGCTTTCCTTTAACTCTTATCTTATCTACCTCCCTGTAAGTGTAAGCGTCTTTGAGTTGCCTGAAAGTGAATTCACTGATGAGAATTCTTGTCCCGTAATATTTGGTAGCTCCTTCGAGCCGCGAAGCAAGATTGACCCCGTCGCCTATAACGGTATAGTCCATTCTTTTCAGGCTGCCGATGTTGCCTGCGATAACCTCATCAGTATTAATGCCGATCCCTATGTCAATATCTATCTTGCCCGCTACCGCCCTTTCGTTATTCAATTTCCTCAGAGCCCTTAACATATCGATCGCTGCCTTAACTGAGTGGTCTGCATCGTCGGGGCATGTGAAAGGGGTCCCGAAAACAGCCATAATGGCGTCTCCTATATATTTATCCAGGATGCCTCCATAATTGAAGATAATGTCGACCATCCTTGTGAAGTATTCATTAAGCATGCCCACAGTTTCGTTAGCGCCGAGTTTTTCAGAAATTGTTGTAAAACTCCTTATATCAGAAAAAAGGATTGTTGCAACCTGAGCGTTTCCGCCTAAAATGTTGTCGCCTGTTTCAAGCAGCTTATCTGCAACTTCTTTTGTCATATAGCGCGCCATGGTGCTTTTTACGCGCTTCTCTTTTGTGATGTCTTCCAGTATAAGCATCGATCCTATATGTACTTGCTTGATGTTGACGAGGGGGACGATCATAAGATTTATTGATGCCGGATTGCCATTGGCAAGAAACATCTCTGCGTCCATGGCAAGATAGGGTTTTCCGGTTTTTACGAGGCTATCAATATGTTCTATAATCCACTTATTGTTGTCGGAGAAAAATTCATCAGCAGTTTTATCTATAATATTCGAGGCTTTCGTGTTTAAGATTCTCAGGGCAGCCGAATTACACTTAACAATACGTTTTTCCACATCAAGTGTAATTACCCCGTTGCTTAAGCTTTCAAGCATACTCTCGTTATAATTTTTCATGTTCAGGACATCATCGAAAAGCTTTGCATTTTCTATGGAAATGGATGCCTGTGCAGAAAAGGCCCTGAGACGGTTCTCATCTGTCCTTGTGAAAGGCCCTGTTTTTTTATTCAAAACCTGTACAACACCGAGGGTTTCCCCTGCCTTGTTATTAACAGGCATGCACAGGACTGATCTGGTTGTGTATCCGGTTTTTTTGTCTACCTCTTTATTGAATCTCGGGTCTGCGTAGGCATCAGGTATATTTATTGTTTTGCCTGTAGTGAATACCGAGCCTGCGATGCCGAGGTGGCTTGGAAAACGTATTTCTTTCATTTCAAGACCCTGCGCAACCTGCGACCATAATTCGTTTGTCTTTCCGTCGTGTAAAAAAAGAGTACTTCGGTCTGCATTCAGGATGTCCGTTGTTGTTTCCATTATTTTGATAAGCAATGGTTGTAGATGAAGCTCTGACGAGATTGCCGATGTTATATCAAGTAACTGTTTTTCCTCGGCTTTGGCTTTTTGTACTGCGTCGAAAAGCTGTGCATTCTGGAGGGCAGCAGATGCCTGGGATGTAATGGCCTCTAAAAGAGCCAGATCATCTTCCCAAAAATCCCCGTCATGCTTGTTGAGAAGCTGGATAACACCTATGATCTCATTGTGCTTGGTCTTAATCGGGGCACAAAGGATATTTTTTGTCCTGTAACCGGTTTTCTTGTCTACCTCTTTATTGAATCTCGGATCTGCGTAGGCATCGTTTATAATAATGCCTTCGCCGCTTTTAAAAACAGCACCTGCGATACCAAGATGATTGGGAAATCTGATTTCGTTTTTTAAATTACCCTGAGCGATCCTTGAAAAAAGTTCTTCCGTGTTTTTATCGTTCAGAAAAAGCGTGCCGCGGTCTGTGTTTATTGCCTCGGTAGTAATAGCTATCATCCGGTCAAGAAGGATATCGAGTTCAAGGCTGTCGGAAACTTTTTTCGATACTTCAAGAAGCGCTGTAAGCTTTACAAGCACATCGGTAATTTTCGCAAGGAATCCCTCACGGGTTGAGATGTCAAGGGTGCTCAATATGTTTTGTACATCTGCCTGCTGGAGCCTGCGCTCCAAAAATTTATTTACTATATCAAGGTCTTTTTTCATGAATGAGCCTGTAAAATGTAATTTGAATCTGTTAAAATTATGTAGCTTAACATTATATCTTATTGAAAATAGTGTGTCTATCAATTAAGATAGATATGTGTGGACAAGTCAGCAGCACTATAGTCAGGGAGGCACAGATTATGAAAAAGATTGCAACGAGTATTTCAGGGATTATTTTTCTGGCAGTATCCGGTATGCCTGTTTATAGTGCCAACGAAACAAAGATTAATGTGAAGGATGCCAGGACCATTTTTGAAAGTAAGTGCAGTGTTTGCCACAAGCTTGAAAAAACGACATCAAAAAATAAGACCCCTGCGGAATGGGAAAAGACCGTCATGCGTATGATAAAATCTCGCGGTGCAAAGATCACTGATGAGGAGGCGAAGATCATAAAAGGTTATCTGGCGGAAAATTACGGGAAAAGGCCGTAGGCTTTAAACCAATACTATGGTATAAACAGACCTATTATTGCCAGTATTGCCCATCTGAAAAAGACAATCAGGGGGGTTAGGATGTTGAGCCACAATAGCCCGATAATGATGAACATGCCATAAGGTTCTATGCTTGCGAGCGTGTACTGAAATCTTCTTGATACAAAACCCATAAGGATTTTTGATCCGTCAAGTGGAGGAATGGGGATTAAATTAAAGGATGCAAGCATGATATTGATATTGGCAAAGTTATAAAGCACGGTTGAAAGAGCTCCGAAAGGTGAAGGAGCTAAAATCCGCAGAAGGAGAAGGGAGATAAAAGCAAGGATAATGTTTGCCACAATCCCTGCGGCAGAAACGAATATAAGCCCTTTACGAAAATCACGAAAATTTTCAAAATTTACCGGTACTGGTTTCGCCCATCCAAATCCGAAGACAAAGAGCATCACTGTGCCGATAGGATCAATGTGCCTTATCGGGTTCAGGCTAAGTCTCCCGAGCATTTTTGCAGTGGGATCGCCCATCTTATTGGCTACCCATCCGTGGGCAAGCTCATGAAGGATTATCGAGTACAGCAGGGGTATGGCCAGCAACAAAAAGTAAAAAGGATTTTTAAAGAAGAGGTCAATGAGTCCCATAGGCTATTGCTTATAAGTATCACACAGGCTTAACTTAAATTCAATGCAAACTTTATTCGGGTCAACGCCTTAAATGTATCTCACAACTATGCCTATTTATAAAAAAATTGATTTTTATCAGGGGATGGCACATAATTGAGTCAGGAAGTTCAGACAATAAAGTAAAGAAAAAGGGGGAATAATATAATGACAGCAAATGATGTTATAAAAATCGCCAGAGACAAAAATGTAAGATTCATAAAGCTATGGTTTACAGATATCCTTGGATTTGCAAAAAGCTTCAGCATTACTAAAGCCGAGCTTGAAGGTGCCCTTTCGGAAGGTATGGGTTTTGACGGTTCATCAATCCAGGGATTTGCCCGTATAGATGAGAGTGATATGATTGCCAAACCCGATCCTTCAACCTTCACGATATTACCCTGGAGACCGAAGGACAGTGCAGTTGTGGCAAAGATGTTCTGCGATATCTATGAGCCTGACGGAACACATTATAAGGGAGATCCCAGATATGTGCTGAAGAGAAATCTGAAAATTGCCGAAGATATGGGTTTTACCACCTTCAATGTGGGGCCTGAGCTCGAATATTTCTATTTTAAATCAGATCAGGATACGGAAACGCTGGATAAAGGTGGATATTTCGATCTGACAACCCTTGATGAGGCCACAGACCTCAGGAGAGATACGATCCTCACGCTTGAAGAGATGGGCATAAAGGTCGAATACAGTCACCATGAAGTAGCCCCTTCCCAGCATGAAATTGATCTGAGATATAATGATGCCCTGAAAATGGCGGACAATACCATCACATACAGGATTGTAGTAAAAGAAGTGGCAAGGGAAAACGGGGTATACGCAACCTTCATGCCGAAACCGATGTTCGGAGTAAACGGAAGCGGTATGCACGTACATCAGTCCCTTTTCAAAGGAAAGAAAAACGCCTTTTATGATGCTAAAGATAAGTATTTCCTCTCGAATATTGCAAAACATTATATTGCAGGTATGCTGCGTCATGCGAGAGAGCTTACCCTTGTAACAAGTCAGTGGGTAAATTCATATAAAAGACTTGTTCCTGGATACGAAGCGCCCGTATATATTGCCTGGGCAAGGAGAAACAGGTCAACACTTGTCCGTGTTCCTTTATATAAGCCCGGCAAGGAAAATGCAACGAGGATGGAATACCGAAGCCCTGACCCTGCCTGTAATCCCTACCTTGCCTTTGCATGTATGCTGAGAGCCGGCCTTGAAGGAATTAAAAACAAGTATCCGTTGCCTGCCCCTATTGAAGAGGATGTATATGAAATGTCCGAAGGCAGGAGGAGAGAACTGGGCATAGAGGCTCTACCGGGAAGCCTCTACGAAGCGATTGAAGAGGCGGAAAAGAGCAAGCTTATAAAAGATGCCCTCGGCGACCATGTTTTTGAAAAGCTGATAGAAAACAAAAAAATTGAATGGGATAGGTTCAGAACACATGTTTCAAAGTATGAGGTGGATACCTACCTGCCGATACTTTGACCTTCTGCAAAAAGAGTGAAAATTAAAAGTAAAAGAGGATGAATACATGATAGTTCGTAATTTTAACGATCCGGAAGTATTGGCAACTACTTATGTTGCCCACAGGGGTGCTATGGCGAGGATGGTCATGACAAGCCACTTTCTCCAGAGTATGGAATTCCTTGCCTATGCAATGCTGCCCGCCGGCAACTCTATTGAGGAACACGTTGACGAGGTTGAGGAAATATATCTTGTTGTGAAGGGCAAGGGGATCATGAAGGTAGGAAATGAAGAGAGAGAGGTTAAGGAGTGGGATGCCATCTGGCTGCCTGCGGGTGAACCCCATGGTTTGAAAAATACAGGCGATGAGGAGATGTTAATCATCGTAAATGCCGCATACCCAAGGTAACAATTGCTTATGCAACAGTTTAATCGTGAGCCGTGTTTTTTAAATGCCGCAAGGTATTAAGGAGTGGTGCATATCGTTTCCGACAGATATGTCAGGATGGTCTCCCGTTCATAATCGCTGATCTGTACAAAACTAACTCCATATAAGTAACTCCGTCCTTCTCCCGCGGGAAGATAGATCACCATTCTGCGCTTTACTTCACCGAAAATGGAATTGCCCAATACTCCGCTCGGCAGAATAAACTGCAGTTCCAGTTGATCACCAACATTTATCTCGCTGTCCGATCTCATCAAAGTCCCGCCTCCACTCAGGTTGATCGTATATCCTTTGCAGACCGATGATTCTCTTTTTACCTGGAAAACAACCGGTACCCCCGTAGAAACCCGAGCATATTCACGCCTCTGTAATAATTCGAGTTGAGCCGGGCGCCCGACAGCAAAAAAACCTTCTTTACGTTCCAGTACCTTTTCCTGAAAACTGTAAACACCATCCGGTGCAGTAATTTTGATTTTGACAAGGTGGCCTTTTATCAAAGGACACTCTTGCTCAATTAGAGTAGGCAAGCCGATGTCAATATGCTCATGTTTTGTAGACTGCCTGATATAGCCCGGATAGCTGCCCACTATCCCGCCGCCTCTCGTTAAAATACCAATTTCAACTACAGTCCCTGCTTTAAGTATTCCGGAAACTTCCATGGTGCTGTCGTTCACTCAGATCCTCCTAACAGAAAGCTTAGTTCCATTCATCTGTCTGTGGCTGGGGGAGTTGATATGACATAAGTGTTTCAATATATTTATTAAAACCGTCCTCTTCACCCCTTTCCAGCTTTTCTATCTCCGGAAGGATCTTTTTCATTACCCCCTCATCCTGTACAACGTTTAGAGCGTAATGCCCGAAGGACCCGCGGCGCAATAAAGAGTATGCCTGCTTCTGTTCCTTTGTCAGCGAAAGGTATGTATCAAGCTCATTGAGCATATATTCCTTCTTTTTATCGAGATACCCGTCTATCTGCATAAGGAGGTTCAGGCTGAAATCGCCGCATGAAAAATAACTGTGCATCTCCCGAAGCGTTGCCGTGAGAAGGCGTATCTCTGCCACTATCTCCTCTTCAGTCATGGGCACAAAAATACCCTCTTTAACCATTTTTCTCATCGGCGACTGAGGGTGCATGGCAAAGGTGCGGACCCTTATGAAATCCGGTTCGATGAGGTTCAGCAGCCTTGCTGTTTCCAGGGCATGTTCCTCGCTTAACGTGCGTCCTGCTATGCCGGGCATGATATATTCGGATAACTCGATTCCTGCTTCTTTCACGTGCCTGCCGCCTTCAACGATATCATCAGGCGTAATACCTTTTTTGATCATTTTTAAAACCTTTTCAGAACCGCTTTCCATGCCTGCATGGATTCTTGTTATGCCCCCTTCTCTGAGTTTTATTAAATCCTCTACGCTTTTTCTTCTCAGAGTCGGTGCGCGCGCATAGGATGTAATTCTTTCAATGGAAGGGAACTTCTCACGGAGATACTGAATAATTTCCAGCAATGCTTCCGTCTTCATCAGGAGGCTGTCCGCATCCTGGAGAAATGCAGTCCGGACGGGATAGCCGGCAAATTCCTTGACCATGCTGTCGATATCACTTTTTACCTCTTCCACAGTTCTTCTGGAAAATTTTACACCTTTATAGGCCGGACAGAAAACGCACTGATTCCACGGGCAGTTTCTGGTTACTCTTAAAAGCAGGCTCGAAGCCTCGCTCGGCGGTCTGATAACTCCCTGTTCATACATGATGTGATCTCCTTGAGTTTTTATACATCACAAAATATATATCTTTTTTAAGGAAATTCAAGGGAAAGAAACGGAGGGAGACACCCCCTGGGGGTTATGCACCCGGGGTTCCGTAAAAACTTAAAATGTCTCTACGACCGATGCATGGGTTACTTCCCTGTTCAGGACAGTATTAAGATAAGGTTTCATTTTTCCATTTTAAGGTCTCCATATTTCCACTGCCTCGTATTCACCTTTTTTTACTTCTATAATAGAGACAGGTTTATCAGGAGGCCTCTGCGGGTTCTTAAAAGAAATCTTACCAGTAATCCCCTTGAATCCCCTGGTATCACCTATTGTCTTAATAAGGGCCTTTTTCTCTATGGTACCAGCCTTCCGTATAGATTCCGAAAGGAGCTTTACAGTGTCAAACCCGAGAGCCGCAAATGCGTTTTCAGGCGCATGGCCATATTCCTCCGTATATGCATGGATAAAGTCTTTGACATCTTTGCTTTTTTCTCCCCTGAAGATATGGGTTGTAAAATATACATTGAAGGCAAGCTCTTTTCCCGGGATAGTTACAATAAGGTCCGTATCAAAACCATCACCGCTTATAATAGGGGTATTTATACCCGATTCGCGTATTTGTTTAACAATAAGACCGGCCTCAAATGGAATTGCTGATATGAAAATCGTATCAGGTTGAGGTTTTATTGTCCTGAGGGTTGCAACCAGTTTTGAATAATCTTTTTCGCCTGCATTAAAAAAGGTTTCATGCAGCACCTGCCCCCCAAGCTTTGCGAAATAATCCTTGAAATACCGGGAAAGGGCTTTAGTGAAATCCATCGTGGAATCAGTCCAGACGACCACATTCCTTGCCTTCAGGTTCTTATATGCAAAATCTGCAATAGCATGAGCCTGTGCATCATCGCCGAAAGCTGCCATGAAAAGGCAATCGCCGATCCTTTCCGGGAGATCCGGGAGTGTAGCTCCTGAAGTCACAAAAGGGATGCCCCTGGACTGGAATGCGGGCGCTGCAAGCAGAACGTATGTACTGTCCCCGTATCCTATGCCTGCAGCGATGTCTGTGCCTGCCGCTTTCAAAGAACTGTCAATTGTGTTCCTGGCATCGGTCTTTGTATCAAAAGGAATAATCTCCAGAAATCTGCCTCCGAGCAAACCGCCGCCCCGGTTAATGAGTTTTGCGGCAAGTTTGGCCCCATTTAAAGCAGGTTCATCAATTGAAGACATGCCTCCGGTAATGTTATACAAAGCAGCGATTTTGATGGAATCTGTTTCGGCGCCCCGAGCTTCCAGAGCAGTCAAAACAGCAGAAGCCATCAGTATTAAGGTCAATAATAATCCAATTTTATTCTTCATATTTACCTTCCTGGTTTTTGTGAAAAAGTTTATTGTTGTATTTGAAATATTAGTAAACTTTTTTCTGATTTTCCCTTTGTCGGTCAATGGCATGTTGCAATGTCCATGACCCACAAGTGGGTACCCCGCGCTCTGCTTCGCCTTGCGATCCTCCGACGTACGTTCAGTACGTCTACGGCCTGCAAGACTCACAGCCCATCCGTCTCTGAACATGTCTTCCATGCCATTGCCCAGTCAACACGAATTCACATAAGCCTCTATCATGCATATGTGAATTCGAAAATAAAGAGACAGAGGTCTTTACTTCCAGTGCTTTATTGTTCAATCTCTCTCCTTGTTTCTAATTATTTCCGGCGGATTTCCTCAATTATTTCGGTGAGCATGTAAACTACCCTTATACCCTTATGTCTCATCTCATCGAGTGCGTCCGCGGCAGCGTCGGGAGACACGCCTCGACACAGACCCTCTATGACAGTTGTTTTGTAGTTGGCCGCAAGCAGATCCAAAGATGTTGCCTTCACGCAGTACTCAATAGCAATACCGTAGAGGATGACCTCCTCAACTCCGTTTGCCCGCAGTATGGCATCCATTTCAGTTTTTGTGCCTTTCCCATCCTGAAAGGCCGAATAGTTTTCGACAGACGGGTCTTGCGACATCTTTATGATTGCAAGAAAGAGGTTGTTATCTATAAGTACCCGGGCGTTCTCCGTCCCCTGGATGCAATGGGGCGGCCAGAGAGCCTGCGTTCTTCCATCGATTATTATTGTTTCAAAAGGTCTTTTCCCCGGATGGCTGGTTGCAAAAGATACGTGATCAGGGGGATGCCAATCCTGGGTACCAAAAATAAGGACGCCAAGATCCTTTAACTGCCGTGTAGCCGCCTCGACGCTCTTTACATAACCCTCGTCCGAGCCGGGCACGGAAAGACTGCCTTTTTTCCATTTTGTAAAATCACCCTGCATATCAACGACAATTACGCCATATTTTCCTGACATTCTTTTCCTCCTGATCATTCTTTTACCACGGAAGTTATTGCCCGTCACACCTTAATCGGACAACAACAATGTCGCCCGGAAAGGCGGCCGCTTCGATTGCTTTCAGTATCCACGCCTCAACGGCCTCAGCATTCTTGCCTCCTGCTCCTGCTCCGATCAACGGAAAGGCGATGCTTGTGAAGCCGCATTCTTCTGCGAGCGCCAGGGCATTCTGCACAGAGTCCTGCACAGAACGCCGGGATGCCCGCCAGAGCATATTAATGCCCGCGACGTGGATGATGGCCCTGAATGGTAACCGGCCAGCCGTGGTCCTGACGGCTCCGCCGAGCGGAATCGGCCCTGCTTTCCAAACCTCCTGAAATGGAGCCAGACCGCCTCGCCGTTTGATGGCACCAGATACCCCCTGGGGCAGCAGCAGCCACCATGGGATGATGTTGCGATTCCATGGGTTGACGATGACATCTACCTGCTGATTTAGAAGGTCGCCCTCAACCACGCGACAAGTCACCGCACTTCTCTCCTTCGCGCACCAGCCAGCATGATCAGCGAACAAAGGAGAACAAGAAGTGCAACGAAGATGAGCGGGTACACCCAGAGCGGGAAAATCCACGGGCTAATCGACAGCCCCAGGACGGCCAGCATCGCCGACTCGACGGCAAATGGCAGCGTGGCGACAATGGCTATGGGGCCGTTAGCTCGTGACTGCCGCCATTCTGTGATGAATCCGTAAAAGAACGCCCAGGCAGCTATTATAAAAGCGACGATTGCAAAGATGGTACGCATAACAATTAAGTATACAAAAATATTTCTGTCTTTCATATAAGCTTTTTTCTGATGCTGCAGTGCAGTTTCAGAAAAAAACAGTTGAACTATGCTTCTTCGCAACATATGTGTTTTCAAAGGATTGTGTACAATTCACCTGTACAGCAACTATTCCACCAGAATCAATCCGTATATGTCTCTATCCTGTGAATGATCCCGGACTACCATGATAGGAAGGCCGTTCTCCCTTGCTATCCTGAACACATCGATCCCGCATGACTCCATTGACGGTCTTGCCTTATCGGCATGGAGGCAGGTGCCGGAAACATCGCATTTCTTGCATCTCGTGCAGGGGCCGCTGCCGATTGACAACGTTTTGTAATAGCCGTCAAGGAAAATGGTTCGCTCCAGGTCGATTAAGATTTTATTGAATTCGTCAATATATTTATATCCTTTTTGAATATGGCGGTGCAGGAGGATGCCGTATTTGTAAGAATCGAGTATCTTCCTCATCTCTTCGTATGTAGGTGTGTGGGGAGGACAGCAAAGACTTTTGCCGTACATGGAGCAGCCGAATTGGCAACGCATGCGCACCCAGGGTTCCGTAAAAACTTTAAATGTCTCTATGACAGCTGCATGGGTTACTTCCTTTTTCAGGGCAGTTTTAAGATAAGGTTTCAATTTTTCCATTAAGCACCCCTTTTGGTTTTATCGGGTATTGTAAAAAAATTCATCAAATTGTTTTGTTTCTTGAATATTTTTAGTTCTTTTCTCCTGGTCGGTCAGCGGCATGATTGGGATATTCATCTTCGGCGCTCTGCTTCGACTTGCGATCCTACATCGTACGTTCAGTACGATTACGGCCTGCAAGGCTCACAGCCCATCCGAATCTGAAACATCCCTGCCATGCCGCTGCCCACCCAAGCCTGATTCACATACACGTTTATGTGAATCAGGCGGAAATGAAGAAGGATTTCTTCATTTCCCATACTTCCTGTCCCCCCCTTATTATGAATTGTAAGGGCATATCTTTACTCAACCTTCTTATCAATTTTTCATCAAACTTTTGACAATGATGAACTGGTCAGTGTCGTGGCGCTTCTTATTCAATCTTTGCGCCTCTCTCGGCTAATAGTGCTCTTAGCACAGACCGATGGCAGTGTGCTTCATTTTCGCAGTAGCATCCGACAGAGAAATTACACTGATGGGAAAGGACCGCCAACAGATCAAGTGTTCGGCTGATTTCCGGAGCTGCCATCTCTGCACGGTACTTCTTGGCAAAAGCGGCCCACTGGGCGGGTGTACTTGCCGTTTGTGCAAGCTTTATGGTTTCAGCACTCGGAGCGAGGTTTGGAAACCATACATCGTACCAGTTTTGTGATGCGAACTCGGACTTTGGCACCCCCCTTGGCGGCCGGCGCACAGTTCCGATGCGAGTGCCTTCGCCTTCAATTCGTGCCGTGCCAAGTCTGACGATTCTAACAGCCATTTCTGCCTCCTGAATTATAGTGCCGGGCGAGGGGGGAATAATCATGTTCCTCATTCCTCTGATACCTCGCAGCTCTGCTGCGGGGAGGTTCATTAAGAAGAAAACATACCATTTTCAAAAACCTTCTTCCATACTTCCCTGTACTCCAAATAAAACATATTTCAAACAGTTTCCAAGATTGTATTCAGAGTGAATACCAATAATACTTAATTGTTTAAACCAAAGCCTGTATTTGCTTTATAGAGATTTCACTTTTTGTTCTCACTGTGAGAACAGATGCTATGGAAACTGTGTCCGTAATCGCACCAAATGATTTGAAATTGATATTTTTCATCATCTTCCAACACAAAAGCTGAGCCAGATTTATGGGCGATTGGCTCCAGCGCCTTGTTCGGTTTTCATGTTTCCATACTTATATAGATACCAGCAGGCCACACCGCGGAATGGTTTCCAATGTTCTGCAATGTGTTCTATGCGATCAGTTTCGTTTGGGCTACATCCGTAGATGTTAGAAATAATCCTCCGAAGAGCGAGGTCATGAACGGGAAGAACATCCAGTTTTGCCAATCCAAATAGAAGAAACATGTCAACGGTCCAGTCTCCAATGCCTTTTATTCTTTTAAGCCCCGCACGGATAGTCTCATCGTCTTTCTCGCTAAGATCAGACAACCGTAACTCTCGGTTTTCGATTGCCTTCGCAAGTTCAACGAGACACTCGTACTTCCGGCTGGAAAGTCCAGACTTCAAGATTTTATCTGGTGGCAAAGAAAGAAATGATTTTGGAGTTACTCGACCAGAGGAGAAACAATCACGGAAACGTCGTATTATCGTATCAGCCGCGCTCTTCGACAACTGTTGGCTGATAATGGCATCGGCCAAGAACTCAAAGCCAGAGCGTCTGGGAGTAAGTACATATGTGCCCACAGTATCAATAATTTTGGCTAATACCTTGTCTCTTGTATGGAGTTGGTAGCATACATCGGCAAGATTTTGAGGTTCAGACACAACGGCGCTTTGTTGCTCTTGCTTGAACGAGTATTCCAGATTCCTCTTTTGCCATGACAGAATTGCAGTATGGACACGATTATCACTGTTTGATGCAACATATATACTGAAATCTCTGATGGGGACATGACTAGTCTTCGATAAACTGGTCACTTTAGCGTGTTCGGTCTCCAAGCTTTCAAATAGCGTCTGTTGGGCTTTGCTGTTTCTCGTAGATGTTTCTGCCTTCTTTACATAATCGCCCATCAGTGAAAGACCATTCTCGAACCGCGTCAATATCGTCTTCAAGGCTTCAGGACTGCTATCTACCCCTATCCAGTTACGCTGCATTTCATTGGCTATGGCCAAGGTTGTTCCAGACCCAGCGAAACAGTCAAGAACCAAGTCGCCGGGGTTTGATGATGCACCGATTATGCGGCGAAGAAGATCGGGGTTCTTTTCGGTTGGATATCCCGTTATTCTTATATTTTGGTTGTGCGCGTCCCTGAAGTCCATCCAGATATCTTGGACGCCAACGCCGAGGTGCTCATCAAGATATATCTTCCGTCTCGGATTTTTGTTCTTAGACCAGAATATTTCCCCACAGGCATCCATTTCATCAAGCGTCTTAGGTGTGTATTGCCAGTGCTTCCCAGGAGGAGGCAACATCCCACGCCATGCGCCGCCAGTCGCGCCATTCCTGACCCCAGGTGCGTGTATAGGCACTTTCATGAACAGGCGACCGGTACCAGGTTCGATGTACTGATATTCTTTGGCACTTTCGTTGGACAGCTGTTCAACGGGACGGTTCCAGACATAGTTGGCGGTCTTGGTATAGAAAAGGATGAAGTCAGCAATATTGCCGTAGGCCTTCCGAGTGTAATTTTTTGGATTGCACTTCTTCCTGACAATTAGATTGCGGTAATTAGCGGGGCCAAATATCTCGTCCAAAACCAGCTTCATCTCAAACACCATCTTTTCGTCCAGATGCAGATAGATGGAACCACTGTCTGCCAAAAGCTTATGAAGCAAAAATAGACGTTCTCGTAGGAACTCAACATACTGTCCCCCAACCATAACATCTTCATATGCTTTCTGTTGGCTTCGTGACAAGAATGCACCTTGAGTGGAGAAAGGGGGATCTATATATACAAGCGTTATTTTGCCGCATACTAAGGGGTCAGCGGCGAGAGAAAGGAGAGCATCGAAGTTGTCCCCATAATATAGTCGATTGCGAGACGCTCCGTGGTGGGTTTTTTGGAAGCCCTTTGCCGGAGTAGTTATAATTTCGGCGGCGGACCGCTTGCCTTCATACTCAAGTAGCACTGTATGATAGCTATTGTTTGGGGCCTTGCCCGGTACTCCCGTTGCCATTACTTAGCCCCTTTTGATAAGAGCCAAGGGATTGTTATTCGCTCCGGGAACATCCTGAGGGTCACTACCTTCACTATGCCTTGCCACAGATTCTCAATGTAGGCATAATCGCGCCACATGGAACCCAATAGTAGGCCAGGACCGTCGTTAAGGAATATGACCTTGAGATTCTTTCCCGTTGCCTTTGAATACTGAATAACCTCGTTGGCGCAATCTCGATATTGACCAGTCCTGTCGTCTTCTTGGGCTCCTCCCCTATCAGAATCATACCTCGCAAGACCTACAGCAACAGGTGCCTCTTTGTGAAAAAGAACAAAGTCAACGGGACGATCAGGTTTCGTATAGTCGTCAAACAGTTCACCCATAATGACGTCTTTGCCTGCTCGTTCAGGCCCGATTATCCGTAAGCTAGGAAATTTTTCCCGGATGATTGTAAATAAACGCTCTGTAAGGTCATAGCCTTTCTGTCCCCGGTCCTTATACTCCCACAGTACAGCGCATAGCGCTTCATCCGGCATTGGTCTGGAATTAAAATGCGCCTGCACTTCAGTCACAGTGCGAAAACCTTTGCCAAAACGGTCACATATATTCTTAGCAGCAGATTTCTTCTTTAACATTTCTACGGGTGTTTCAGGGCTGACATATTTGCGGAATACTCTGCAAAGTTGGATTCTCATCCACTGCTGGTTGATGACCGCTATTGATAGGAAAAGATCAGTTGATGAATGGGCGCTTTTCAAAAGCTGTCCAAATGTTATGAGAACTGGTTTGTATAGCTCACAGGCGAGCGGGAGTACGTCAGGATAATATTCACCGGTAGAAAGGGTTATCCACAAATGACCCTCCTCACGGTAATCGGCAAATGATTTTTCAATGCTTTTTTTCATAATCCTCCTCGGCTGTATTCTGAATTATAAGCGCTATTTGCTGCACATTACGTTCACAGGGTTAAAAAATACCATTTCCTCTGATGAATTTCATCTTGTTTGTCGAAGTCGAACATGTGCATCAGCCACACGGGAAACCGTGTCGGCTGCATGCAGTCGTTATACACTGACTAAAATCATTTTTTCATTTCTTCAGTGGATTTCATCAAATCTTTCCCTATCCTCTCTAATTCATCACCAGTCTTCCAACAACTCCTTGCAAACATAATAATTACCACCAACATAACGATCCCAACTACTAACACCAGGCATCCGCCGCGCTGTTGAATAGCTATTGCTGCATCGGCTTGCTCCTTTGTAAGACCAGGACTGTCGCCTCCACAATGGGGGCATTTTTCAGCTGAAATTGCGACCTCTTTTTCACAGTGTCTACAATGTGTAACATTCTTCATGGGCGCCCTTTTTTTGCCTATCGATACCCATGATTTTGCATGATCTCATTGAACTCTTCCCATGACAAATGGTACCCATACGAATATGTTGACGGTACCCATTCAATTGTTCCTTTGCTAATTCTTAATGTACCCAATTTCTCGTCGTCTGAATATACCTCAAAATCTGTATCCTTGTTCAGCACAATTTTAGTGGGCATAGTCATATAGATTTCATGTGTCGGCATATTTATCCTCCTTTTGTATAACAATTAAGTATACAGAAATAATTATGTATATCCCAATATGCGCTCAAAAATAATGTATATCCTGATATTCGTACCATGGCTCTCAACCGGAGTCGGCTACTTCGCTGATTGACTGCACAAACTGTTCGATATTATTTACATTGTCCTGCTATCTAAAATATTTTGCAAGTAAAAAGTTATGATGCGATTACTTAATGCCATGTGTAATTTTATATGTTTCGTTTGCACATTTATTGAATTATTGAAACACATCCCCTCTTGCTAAATCCATCTACTGTTCGCCATGTCCCGCATTAAGCGGGATTAAACCGTACACCATTCACTGTTAACTATTCACTGTCTTTCACACCTGTGGTGGTCTTTTCTTGCCGTATGGGGTTATAAACATCTGTTGCTGTACAAAATACAGAAAACCTGAAGTTCATAGAGATATTTTTCAACATCTTCCCTTATATAAGTTCCAATGCCTTTATCAAAATCTGTTTTTATGGATATAAGGCCTTTAACTTGCTTCTTAACGGATTTGGGCTTTGTATTATTCGGGGCAGGTTTGACTTTTTTGTATGCGGTAAGTATCCGCTCCAATGTAGCATTGGTTACCTGTGTCCTTATAACAGCATCGAATATGTTTTTTAGATCAGGACAATCAAGGTTCGCGGCAAAGAGATATCCCTGGGAAACAGGGAGATTTCCCGACGAAATTGCCGCCTGAATTTCAGGAGAAAGTTTTAAAAGTGAAATTGTGCGATGCAGCGTCTGTATTGACTTTGCAGAGATTTCAAAAATCGTTCTCACTGTGAGAACGATTTCTTCCGGGAGGGTTTCAGGCTTAAGATTATACCTTACTAATTCACTCATCACCCCCTCCACATCATACCCTTTATCGGGATGTTTTGCCTGAAAATATGTAAGAATTCCTTTGGCCTGATCAATAGGGTTGAGGTCTTCCCGTTGGAGGTTCTCAGTAAGTTGAATGGCTATAGTGTCACCCAATTTTTTACCTGCTTCAATAACTCTCACCGGTACGGATTCAAGCTCTAATTGCCGGGCAGCCACAAGACGTCTCTCTCCGCAGATGAGGACATATGTCCCGTCATCCTGTGCGGTTACAATAAGTGGTTCTAAGATGCCCTTATCTTTGATTGATTGCATGAGCGACTTGAATGAGTCTGTTTCAATATCAATATTTGATCGAACCTGTTCCAACACTACAATCTTGTCTACGGGAATGTACAGAAACTCAGAATTTGCACTTGTTTTCTTAGTTGCCATAATATCTCCCCCTCAACTTTTAATTGGTTTTGCAAAAAAACTTATTGCTATCCTCACGCCTACTCCCATAGGGTCGTTCGAGTACGCAGAGATCGCAGAGTTTTATATAACTTTTGCCGGAATTGAGAGAATGATTCATCCCGGCAAACTCGCACACCCTGCGGGTAAAATATTAGCTCTTGGGACACTCTCCTGGTGTTCTTTTAATTGTCTTATGAAGTTCCCCGTGATGATGTTACTTATTGTAGATATTTAAGAACAATGTGTCAAGACATTTCCGATCGTTCTGATGGGCTGACAGGCGTTACACATCCTCCCAGTTTCTGGTAAGTTAGTTGAGAATGTGTTTTATGAAAATTATTAGATTCACCAAAGTAAGCGGCTTCGTGGTTTCCAGGAAGTAAGAATTACCAAGCGAATGGGAGGACTATTTCTTCCCAATATTATTTAATGTTTTAAGAAAATATTCCCTTCTTTACGCTTTCAAGAGGGCCATCAAAAGGTTTCTTATTTTTTAAAAAATATCCCGTCTAGGTTTCTTATACCCCTTTGGCAATAGAAGCCACCAGGGAATGATGTTACGGTTCCACGGGTTAACAATTGCATCAACCTGCTGGTCCAATAGAGCGCCTTTTATATTAAATAGTTGCATTGGTTTCCTTCACCGAGCAACAGTATCAACAGGAACCGGATGTATCGGTGATCCGGTGGATGCAATGGTTGGAAGGATATCCTATTTGCCAACCTCGCTTGGAAGCCTCTTTAATACCGTTCGAAGTTCCAACACCTCGATCGGACACTCTGGCCAGTCATTCTCCCAGCACACAACCAAATCACAACCTTTAGAATCATGGCCATGATTCTTGAACGACTTAGCCTGATACTCAAATTCAATCCGCACCCGTTGCCACATGTTTGTTTTGACGTTACGCTTTGCTTCACAATCTGGAAAACCTGACTTTACACTTTCCACGACATATCCTAGTTCACGACATATCATTCCAAATAAAAATACGACGCCCTGTTCATTAACGGGTGCGTGTTGAAGACCACGGAAATTAATAAAATCGCCATATATATTGCTAAAATGAACATTGTCTTTACCTATACTCATAGTTGTTTCGTTTGCCGATTCAATAATATTGTTATCTTTTATAGTATTTGTGTTTACCATTTTCTTTAGAGGAAAGTTCTTAAACCCTTTGCCAATCGCGAAGTGATCTTTTTCATAAGTAACTTTCTTGCCGATAAGCCATAAAACGAAATCAAGTTCGCGGGGATCAAAAGAATAATGACGGCAGAACTCCAGCGCTCTATTCGAAAAATCATGATATTGTGCCCCAAATCCTTCGAAAGAAAAGACTCTATTCCCTGCAAGGACAACCAAGCCTTTATTCGTTGCATTGACCCAGATTGCATGCATAGAAGGATCCGACAGATACAACAAGATACTCACCAAACCTTGACGGGCATGCTTGATATGCATATCCCCATTAACACAACGATCCATAATAATGGATGGGGCATCTCCAGAAAAGCATACGTAGTCAATAAATTTTATGAGTTGTTCAATGGGTGTATTCTTGAGTATTTTTGGTATGTTCGAGTTAAGCATGGTACCGAACCAAAAGCCTTTGCCTTTTTCATAATCAACAAGACGAAAAATAGTCTTTAGCAGTTCTGTAGAGTATTTGCCTTTATTCGTTTCTATGAGAGCCCATGTTTGCTGTTCTCTCTCGATTTTATTCTTGAAGCGCGAATTATAAAACTCAATATACTGGGCATTCTTCCGAATCTCTGTTATTAACTGTTCTTCGCTGCTAACAATGTCATCTACCATCAAATGCTCCTTTACGTGTTATGACGTCTACCTCAATTAAGTTATACAGAAATTTTTTTGTATACTCCCGTATGAATCGAGTTTTACAAAATTCTTACGATCTGTAAAATTATCAGTCATTTTTACCTATCCAACATATAAGCTTTTTTCTGATGCTATAGTCCGGCTTTTCAGATAGTAATGGGTTAACTATGCCGCTCCGCCTTCTATTAGGTTTCAATGGGTCAGTTTTAATATGATGAACGAGAAGTATTTGTATTCCGGGAAGTGCCGATTGAATTATTGAACCCCCCATGGTTTTTCATAACTATATAGCAAAACAGGATATTTTTGCAACAGAATATTATTGTTATCCATGACAACATTTACAGGCCGGAAAAACTTTCTGTGAGACGCGAATTTGAGCATTCCTTGGGTCCCCTGCTTCGAGCCGGGTACCTGCGACAGCGGGTGGCACTGCGGCCAGTGCCGCGTTCAGACCGGCCTGAGCTGTCCGAAGCCCAGAGGCAAGTTCGAAGGCCGAATGGATGTGAGCCGTTGCAAGGGTAGGGAAGCGCAACTGAGCAGCGAACAGAAAAGTGTTCCGGCCAATAACACATATTGCATGAAAAAACTCAGGAGACTTTGATAGAACATTATATAATGAATGATTCATGAATTTTTGTTATAGTTATCCCAGCATAAATACATCAATAAAAGAGGTATTAAAGCATGTCTTCTGAAATTCCATTCCGGATTGTTGAATCTGAAAGCACCTTTCTTGATCCGCGAAAAAAGTTTGCGCCGCATACAGAATGTTTTCAGGTGCGTTTTGATCCCCTTACCAACAGATCTGGGCACTTCTGCCATTTCGGAGCCATAAAACCGCAGCGTCTCCCCCTTGATCTGTACTCGACTCCGGAGGTTAAGGGCTTTTGCCCTTTCTGTCTTGAATTCAGGGAAAAGGTTACGCCAAAATTTGTCCCCGAGGTTTTGCCTGAGGGCAGCCTTAAAAGAAATCAGGCTGTTCTTGTCCCGAACCTTTTCCCCTACGACATATACAGCGGTGTAACAATAATGACCGACGAGCACGTTGTGCCTTTGCAGGGCTTCACAGAAGCAATATTGAGCGATGCCCTTTCCCTCGGCATTGAATTCTTTAATAAACTCAAGATTGTAGATGCATCATTACCATATAATATAATGACATGGAATTATATGCCTCCTTCCGGCGGGGGACTGGTTCACCCTCACCAGCAGTATTTTGCCACTGATTGTCCCGGGAATCAGTTTAATGATGAACTGGCAGCCTCGGAAAAGTTTTATAAATCCCACGGAACAAGCTATTGGCCGGAACTCATAAAAGAAGAAAAAAAGCTGGACGAGAGGTATATCGGCTCAATCGGAGATTCTGCCTGGCTGTCCTCTTTTGTGTCTTTGGGCATATTCGGCGAAATAATGTGTATCTTCCCCGAAGTATTTTCTGTCAGTGCTTTTACGGAGAAGCACATAAATGAGCTTGTATCGGGTCTCTTGAAGGTCTTTCATTATTACACAGATACTGACATATACAGCTTTAACGCATCATTGGTCTTCGGGCCTGAAGGCCAGACGTATTTCCCCTGTCATTTCCGCCTGATAGCAAGAACATTTCTTAATACGAGGGATTATGCGCCTGATCTGAACTTTTTTCAGGCGCTCCTTGACGAACCTGTATGCGTAACTCTTCCGGAGGAGCTTTGCAAAGAGCTGAAAAAATATTTCTGAAATGAAAAAACATCTGAAAAAAACATTTCTTACCGGGCTTTTCATCCTTATTCCCCTTGTTGTTACCATATATATTATATATACGGTAGTCATATCCGTTGATACATTCATTTCTCCTGTTATAAGGAATATAATGTCAAACATAACCGGTACAGGTGTGTACATACAGGGAACCGGTTTTTTTATTTTCATCATTCTTACATATTTGACAGGTGTGCTGGCGTCCAATTATATAGGCAAAAAAATGCTTGCTTACGGCGAAGCCACGATCAGAAAAATCCCTTTTGTAAAAGGTATCTATGGCTCCATCAAAGACATGATAGACGCCTTTTCATCGGAAAAAATGCAATCATTTAAGGAGGTTGTTCTTGTTGATTTTCCTTTCAAGGGCCGCTATGCCATAGGCTTTATCACAAAACGCATACAGTCCGGAGACAAGGGAGAACTCTGCGCCGTCTTTGTCCCTACAACACCCAATCCCACATCGGGATATCTGATTTTCCTGCCCGAGGAAGAACTGACCCCCATTGATATGTCTGTTGAAGATGCCGTTAAATATATAGTTTCCCTTGGCACATCACGGATTGAGATGAAATGGAAAGAGAAAAAGTCGTCTACCTGCTGACAGGCCTGAAAAGGTTTGTCCTAAAAGCCCTGATTGTTGTTGCGGTATCAAGCACGCTATGTTTTATCTTCTTCAAGAATATTTTACATCTTCTCCTTAAGACTGTTGATATTAAGGTTTACTATTTTACCATCCCCGAAGTCTTTTTCTCGTCAGTTGAACTGGCAATTTATGGCGGTGTATTTTTTTCATTTCCTTTTATTATCTTCCTTTTATGGCATGAATTCAGAGGCGCTGTCGGCTTAAAGCCCTTTGAAAGCTACCTGTTAATTATCTTTTCAATAATACTTTTCTATGTCGGTGGGATATTCTGCTACAGCATAGTCCTGCAGTCAGGCATAAAATTCCTCCTCAGCTATGAAGGAAATGCACTAAAGGCGATGATATCCGTGGAGAGGTTTGTCAGCTTTGCTTCGGCCATGATATTTGCCTTCGGTATTGCCTTTGAAGTGCCCGTGATCCTTCTGGGGCTGAATAAAAAAGGCATTGTGAAATCAAAGACACTCACAAGAACAAGGAGATGTGCAATCCTTGTTATCACTATAGCCGCGGCAGTCATTACGCCCACGCCGGATGTGTACAACATGATGCTCCTGGCCGTGCCCGCATATATTCTCTATGAAATAGGGATACTGCTTATGAAGATGAATGAGAGAAAAGACAGACCAATGGGGTAAAATGTTTGTTGACCTATCTATATACAATTGATATCATGCCTGTAATTCCTGTGTTGTTCTCATCACAAGCTGGTGTTCTGCAGGCAAATCGTATCGACAAGGGAGAGAGTGCTTTATGGAAATGAATGAAAAACTCATCAGAGAGCTCAAAAAAAAATTTGAAAATGAAATGTTGAAAAAAGAAGCTGAAATTGTGGAATACTGGAAAAAAGAGCTCGATATAATATACAGAAAAAAATATGATGGTTTAAGCTCGCTCCAGACTGATATCAGGGCGCTCATGGAACGTATGAACAACAGAATAACAATAGCGAACAAGATGGCAAAAGAAGAGAAATGAAAAGGATTTTAGCCTCCAATACATCAAGGATTTTTTTAATTGTAGTGTTAACAGTTTTAATCGCCTGCCCTTTCGGATGGGCACAGACTGCCCAGAAGAAAAATCTCCCGCTTGATAAAAGGGTTTCCGAACTTGAGGCTGAGGTGGCTCGGTTAAAAAAAGAGGTTAACATTTACAGCCTGGATGGACTGCCGGAAACGCTCATCCTCTGTGACAAAAAGATACCTATTTTCAGTGACGATATAAGAGAAAGATTTGAGAGAGAATTCTTCCAGATTCTTGAAGATAAAGGACTTCTTACAATAATTGTAAAAAAATATTTCAAGTACCTGAATATGATTAACCAGGAAACACAAAAAATGTCACTTCCTTCAGATCTTATCTATCTTGTAATAGCAGAAAGCTACTTAAACCCCAGAGCAAAATCCAGTGCAAATGCCGTAGGCCTGTGGCAATTTATGAAGGAAACAGGAAAGAAAGAGGGACTTTACATTGATGATAACGTTGATGAAAGATACAATGTAAAAAAAGCAACCAGATCAGCGCTGACACACCTGAAAAAGCTCAATGCGGAATTCGGGGACTGGCTTATTGCTATGGCTGCATACAATGCAGGCGCCGGCAGGTTGAGGGAAGCCATTGAGAATCAGAATACAAAAGATTTTTTTGAAATGTTCCTCCCGCAGGAAACGGAAAGGTATATATTCAGAATTATGGCCTTTAAAGAAATTGTCCTGAACAGGGAAAGATATGGCCTGAAAATAGACGAGAAAGATATGTATAAACCCGTTATGATTTATGAAGTGCTTATCGAGACGGATAAAGACATACATGTGTCTATTCTTTCAAAGTGTATGGATGTATCCTTTAAGACCTACAGGGATAATAACCTGCATTTAAATAAATATAGATTGCCCAAGGGAACATACAGTATAAATGTGCCTTACGAGAAACAGGAGACATTCCTTAAAAGACTCAAAGAATATCCATATATAAAAGTTGTTCGTGAAAAATAATACAAAACAAATTAAATAAAGCAAATAAAGATTTATATACCCCCCATTGCTTGTGATAAATAATCAAAAATAAGCAAATAATTACCACTACATCAAAGTTTTATGTGAAAAATAATACAAACTATGTGTTTTTATGTTGACATCTGTTTGCCAATTGTAGAATATTATTATCAGTCATGAACACATTAACAGAATTTTATTACGTGCTCATCTTTTTAATCGTTGCAGTTTTATTTACCATAGCACCTGTTGTCATTTCCTATCTGATCTCCCCGCGTACAATCGGAAAAAAGACGCTTGACACGTATGAATGCGGCATAGAACCATTCGGCGGCGCATGGATACGATACAGCGTCGTTTATTACGTATATGCTCTTATATTTATTGCCTTTGATGTAGACATTCTCTACCTGTTCCCTCTGGCGTTAAGCTATACAAAGGGCGGGAATGTTTATGAATTTTATTCTTTGCTTATATTTGTCGGCATTCTTGTTTTAGCAGTAATTTATGCATGGGGAAAGGGGGTTTTTACCTGGAAACGAAGGATCCTATAATTCAATTTGCCATTGCTGACAAGTTTATAAATCTCGCAAGAGCAAATTCCATATGGCCTATGACTTTCGGCCTTGCCTGTTGTGCTATAGAAATGATGGCTGCGGCTATGGCTCGTTTTGATATAGCCCGCTTCGGTGCAGAGGTTTTCAGGCCAAGTCCGAGACAGGCAGATTTAATGATTGTAAATGGTACTGTGACAAAAAAGATGGCGCCCACCGTAGTTACGCTTTTTGAACAGATGCCTTCGCCTAAATGGGTGATAGCAATGGGCAATTGCGCAATATCAGGCGGTCCTTTTGCATTTGAGGGACAATATAACATCATTGAAGGCATTGATAAGCTGATACCTGTTGACGTATATGTCCCGGGATGTCCCCCAAGACCCGAAGCGCTGCTCGAAGCGCTTATGAAACTTGAAGAAAAGATAACGGGAACACGGCGTTTCCCTGTACCGGAAAAGAAATGGTAAACAAAACACTCGAAGATATCAAAAACACGCTGAAAGACGTTGACATATCTGAAATCTCCTACGTTGAGAGGGGTTATCATCTCGCAATAGAAGCGCAGAAAGGGAATCTTACAGCCATTGCAGAATTTTTTAACAAAAAAGGGTTCTATATTGAAGACCTTTGCTGTGTTGATTATGTGGAATACCTTGAGCTTGTCTATTTCTTTAACAACCATAAAGAACTTTGCCGTGTAAAGGTTACCTTAAAAGTTGAGCCCGATAAACCTTCAGCGCCGACAATTTCTCATATCTATACAATGGCGCACTGGTATGAAAGGGAAATCCACGAATTCTTCGGCGTCTTTTTTGAGGGCCACCCTCACCTCGTATATCTTTTTCTTCACGATGGCATAGACTGTTATCCTCTTCGCAAGAATCTGGTTCCTGTAACTGAAGATGATAAAATATTACTGAGTTCTTTCAAACCTAAAGAATATGAAGACGGTTTCTTTATGAATCTGGGCCCGCAGCACCCGAGTACTCACGGGGTTTTACGGGTTGTTGTCAATATGGACGGTGAGTATATCATAAGCGCAGAGCCTGTACTGGGCTATCTCCACAGGATGCACGAAAAGATGGCAGAAAACAGAAGCTATGCCCAGTTCCTTCCTAACCCGCCCAGAATGGATTACCTCGGGGCTCTGAATTTCAACCTCGGACACGTAACAACCATTGAAAAGCTCTGCAACATAGAGGTCCCGGAACGCGCACAGTATATAAGAACCATTACCGCAGAATTGAACAGGATCTCAAGCCATCTCCTCTGGGTTGGCGCCTTTGTTGCTGATCTTGGCGGGCTAACACCTTTTCTGTATACCTTCCAAGACAGGGAACATATTCTTGATATCCTTGAAGGCATCGCAGGATCAAGACTTACTTATTGTTATTTCCGTTTTGGCGGACTCTATAATGATGTTGATGATGCCTTTATTGATGCCACGAAGCAGTTCATTAAACATTTACGTGGAAGATTCGGGATGTATGAGCGGCTTGTTACGAAGAACGTGATCTTCATAAACAGGGTTAAAGGCATAGGCATCTTCGAACCGGCTATGACGACACAATACGGATGTTCCGGACCGGTCATCAGGAGTACAGGCATCCCCTTTGATATAAGGAAGGCAGAGCCTTATGCAGCATATGACAAGGTTGATTTCGAAATACCAGTCGGTGCAACCGGTGATAATATGGATCGGTACATGATTCGGATAAGGGAGATGGAAATAAGCCTCAAAATTATCGAAGAAGCCATTGGGAAACTTCCCTCAGGACCATTTAAAGCAGAGAAGGTGCCAAAAAAGCTTAAACCCCCAAAAGGCGATGTTTATCATACTGTAGAATCTCCGCGCGGCGAAGTTGGTGTCTATGTCGTGAGCGATGAGAGCGATACGCCTTACAGGATGAGATGGAGGGTGCCTTCCTACTCCAACCTCATGACATTCCCGTACCTTGCACAGGGGACACTCATAGCGGATGCCATTGCGACACTGGGAAGCTATGATCTTGTTATCCCGGAGATAGACAGATGATATATTGTTTGTTTACAGCAGCGCAAATAAAATCGCAGGCCTTAACCTGCACCCTTAGCTTAAATAAGGATGAGTAGGCAATGAACGAGATAATACAGATAGTTGGGAAAGAGACGGTGAGGTTGATTATCGGTCTTATCGGCGTCCTTATCCTTGTAGTGGTTAATGCCCTTATGCTTACATGGCTGGAGCGGAAGATTTCGGGCCATATACAAAGAAGGATAGGCCCAAAAGAAGTAGGCCCATATGGTTTGATTCAGCCTATCGTTGACGGCATCAAGCTTCTCGCAAAAGAGCTTCTCACGCCCGCAAATGTTGATAGGCCGCTTTATTTCCTTGCACCGGTACTGATTTTTATCCCTGTGCTTGTATCCTTTGTTGTCATACCCTTTGATGCATGTTTGCAGGTAAAGGACATCAATGTCGGAATACTTGTTATCCTTGCATTTTCTTCTTTGTCGGTACTCTCGATTCTCCTTGCAGGATGGGGCTCAAACAATAAATACTCACTTATCGGTGCATTAAGAAGCGTGGCACAGAACATTGCCTATGAGATACCGCTTTTACTTTCTATTCTGCCTGTAATTTTTATGACAAATTCTCTGTCTCTGAAAGATATAGTGGAAGCACAGAGGGAAGGCTGGTTCATCTGGAAATGGCAATTTTTTGCTTTTCTTATTTACTTTATTGCCGGTTTGGCTGAAACGAACAGGACACCCTTTGATTTGCCTGAGGCAGAAAGCGAACTTGTTGCCGGTTTTCACACAGAATATTCCGGTATGCGTTTTGCTCTCTTTTTCCTTGCCGAATATACGAACATCATGATTATTAGCGCAATTGCCACGGTTTTCTTTCTTGGCGGTTATCTCGGACCTTTTCTTCCGGGTATTGTCTGGTTTTTTATCAAAACGTACTTTCTTGTCGCAGTTATCATGTGGTTCCGCTGGACATTCCCACGAGTCCGTTTTGATCAGCTTCTGAATTTTTCCTGGAAGATACTGATTCCTGTGTCATTTTTGAACCTTCTTGTAACAGGGGGGCTTCTTAAATTATGAAGTATATTATTGATATAATTCAGGGTGCCATCTCCCTCATCAGCGGAATGTGTGTAACGACAAAGGCATTTTTCAGCCCTGTAGTTACAGTTCAATACCCGAGACAAACAGTAGAGATATCTCCAAGATTCAGAGGTCATACCAAGCTTGTGGCAGACGAGGAACGCCCTGAGAGGACAAAATGCATTGTCTGCGGAATGTGCGAGCGGAATTGTCCATCTAAATCCATTAAGCAGGTGGAAGGTGAAAAACTTGAGGGCGAAAAGAAAAAAACGGCTACTGTTTATATTCTCAATTATACAACATGCAGCCAGTGTGGTTTATGCGTTGAGACATGCCCTGCTGATGCACTTGCTTTTTCAGCAGATTACAACCCTGCAAGTTTCAGCAAAGAAGACTTTCATTACGACCTTGTAAAAGAGTTCCAGAAAAGGATAAAAGCATAAATGAACTTCGCTGAATACATATTTATCGTCATAATGCTGGTTACCATGGTAGGAGCCCTGGTAACGGTTTTATCGGGTTCGCTCATTTACGCAATGATCGGGCTTGTCGTTACCCTTTTTGGTATAGCAGGCCTCTATATCTACCTGAATGCACCTTTTCTGGCAATGATGCAGATACTTATTTATGTAGGCGCAATTACAATCCTTATCGCTTTTGCAATTATGCTTGCCGGCCCCATGTCCAAAAGGCCTAAAGAGTGGACAACTACCGGAAAACTCATTGCATCGATTATCATATCAATCCTTTCTTTTGTAGTACTATATAAGGGTATTATCAGGGGACTATGGGTAAGCGGGAAGGTTCAGGAATTCACTCTGTCAACAAAAGATATCGGCCGGGCGCTTCTTGATAAGCTTATGCTCCCTTTTGAACTTATTTCCCTGTTGATTGTCGTAAGCATTATCGGTGCCATCATGCTCGCACTCTTTTCGAGGAGGGAAAAATGACAGGCACATTTATCTTTAATAATCTTTATATATACCTGTTCATAGCCCTTTTTCTTTTATGCTCCGGCATACTCGGCATTCTGTACAGAAAAACGCTTATCGGGATGCTTATATCCATAGAGCTTATAATGAACGGAGCAGGGTTGAACCTTGTCGCATTTAACAGATTTGCTTCGCCTGATAATACATACGGGCAAATATTTACACTTTTTATTATGGGGATTGCTGCAGCTGAAACAGCAGTTGCCCTGGGTATTATAATTTTGATCTTCAGGAAGTTCGGACATATTGAAGGCGGAAAGTTAAAGGAGATGAAGGATTAACTTATGATCATCGATAGTGCAAAACCTCTTATCCCGATACTGATTGTCTTTTTTGTCGCGATCCTTATCATGCTCTCAGGAAAACGGAAGAATGTGAGGGAATTCTGGTCTGTTGCAGGTTCTATCCTTACCTTCCTCGCTGTTGCGAGTATGGTGCCCGACATAATGAACGGCAACAAGATTCTTTATACGGTTTCCACGATAGCACCGGGTATATCATTGAATTTCAGAGTGGATGCCCTTTCCCTTGTTTTCGGGATTATATCATCTTTTCTGTGGATATTCGCTACCTTTTACAATATAGGCTATATGAGGGCTCTTGATGAGCATGCTCAGACAAGATATTACACCTGCTTTGCTATTGCAATACTCGGCGCACAAGGCGTTTCTTTTTCGGGAAGTCTCTTTTCTCTCTATTTGTTCTACGAAGTCATCACCATCTTTACCTATCCGCTTGTTGCCCACCACCAGGACTCCGAAGGCTACGCCGGTGCAAAGAAATATATAGTTTATCTGATGGGAACATCAAAGGGCCTGCTGCTGCCTGCGACAATATTGACATATGTATTAACAGGCACTCTGGATTTTTCGGATAACATAACTAAAGGGATTTTTGCAAAAGGGACGGACAGCGTCTGGATTACTGTAACATATGTATTGTTTCTTTTCGGGTTTGCAAAAGCCGCAATTATGCCGCTTCACAACTGGCTGCCTTCTGCAATGGTCGCACCTACGCCGGTAAGCGCCCTGCTCCATGCAGTTGCCGTTGTAAAGGCCGGTGTGTTCTGCATATGTCGTGTTATGCTCTCTGTCTTTGGTACGGAGCTTTTGCAGAGCCTGAATCTTGGCATATATACTGCTTATCTGGTGTCATTTACAATCCTTGTTGCATCGATCATAGCCCTGACAAAGGATGATCTGAAAGCCAGACTTGCCTATTCAACAGTGAGCCAGTTGTCATATGTGATAATCGGAGTAGCACTCCTCGATCCGTCGGGCATTATGGGCGGCATTATACATATTGCAAATCATGGTTTCAGCAAGATTACGCTGTTCTTTTGCGCAGGGGCGATTTATGTGGCAACCAAAAAGAGAAAGATAAGCGACATGGAGGGTATAGGTTATGCAATGCCCTTTACGATGGGCGCTTTTGCTATTGCATCTTTGAGTATGATAGGAGTACCGCCGGTCGCAGGTTTTGTAAGTAAGTGGTATCTGTTAAACGGTGCAATGGAGATACACAACCTTCCCATTGTTATTATTCTTATGACGAGTACGATACTGAATGCCGGATATTTTGCACCTATAACGATCAAGGCATTTTTTAAGGGTAATGGGGTCGGCTGGAGCAGGAGCAATATTAAAGAGGCGCCGCTTACTATGGTTGTGCCCTTAGTGCTTGCAGCCTGTATTTCGGTAGGATTAGGAATATTTCCTCAATTTTTTACACAACTCATCGGGAGACTTATTCCATGAACGTATTAAAATACATAGAAATGCTGCGCAAAGATATGAAATTACTGAAAAAGGCTCTCATTGCTTATCTAATTGTTCTTATAATTTACGATGTCATTATACATATCGGAAGCCATGGACATTTCTTGTTCGACAATATACCAGGCTTCTGGACACTCTTCGGTATTATAGGATGTTTCGTACTTATTAAGGTTGCAAAAGGCGCAGCGCATACATTTCTTGGAAAGAATGAGGATTATTATGGATAAGTGGATACACCCCGCGACCTTTTATTTTATCGGGAGTCTGCTGCTGCCTTTTATCAAGAATGAAAAGGCGAAGAAGTTTTTTATACTTCTTGTTCCCATCCTTTCCATCATCGATGTTGCCCTCATGCAGGAAGGCATTTTCGGAAAATACAGTTTTGTAAACACAACGCTCATTTTCGGTAGAGTGGATAAGTTAAGCCTTATTTTTGCATGGGTTTTTGTAATTATGGCTTTTCTTGGAGCACTTTATGGACTCCATGTTAAGGAGGACGGACATCACGTTGCAGGCAGTTTCTATATCGGCAGCTCTCTTGGAGCAGTTTTCGCCGGGGATTATTTAACGTTGTTTATCTTCTGGGAGATCATGGCCTTCTCATCGGTATTTCTTGTATGGTACAGAAAAGAGCAAAAATCGATAGATGCAGGATACAGATATCTGCTCGTACACGTTTTCGGAGGTCTCCTGTTCTTTACTGGAATGATGCTCTATTATTATAAAACAGGAAATCTTCTTTTTGACAGAGTAGCACAGGCAAATGCAGGCCTCCCGGAATACCTGATACTTGCGGGATTTTGTCTCAATGCAGCGGTTATACCGCTTCATGCTTGGCTTCCCGATGCATACCCCGAGGCGACTGTGGAAGGGGCCGTGCTAATGTGCGCTTTTACCACAAAAACAGCCGTCTATGTTCTTTTAAGGGGTTTTCCAGGCTTTGAAATTCTTGCTATTTTCGGTACTGCCATGACCGTATACGGCGTTTTTTATGCTGTTATTGAGAATGATATGAGAAGGGTCCTTGCATACCATATAGTAAGCCAGGTAGGGTACATGGTTGCAGGCATAGGCATCGGTACGGATCTTGCTTTAAACGGTGCATGTTCACATGCTTTTGCCCATATACTTTACAAAGCACTTCTTTTTATGGGAACAGGCGCTGTATTATATATGACAGGAACAGCAAAGCTTTCAAAACTGGGCGGGTTATACAAATATATGCCTCTTACTATGATATTCTATATTGTCGGGGCGGTTTCAATCTCGGGGTTCCCTCTTTTCTCTGGTTTTGTGAGTAAATCAATGATTACTGCTGCAGCACACCATGAGGGAAGGATCACATTGATGATGCTCATGAACCTTGCAGGAATCGGTACATTCTTATCTGTAGGTTTAAAGGTTACATATTTTGCTTTCTTCAGTAAGGACGAGGCACCGATTAAGGCAAAAGAGCCGCCGAAAAATATGCTCTGGGCAATGGGTCTTACATCGGCATTATGCTTTTTCATAGGTATTTATCCGCAGGCTTTATATCAGCTGCTACCTTATCCTAATCATTATAATCCTTTTACTCTGCCTCATGTGTCAGAGATGCTGCAAATACTTTCTTTTACAGGCCTCGTGTTCTTCCTGCTTGTGAAGAAGCTTGCGCCGGAAGATAAGATGAACCTCGATGTTGACATTTTCTATCGATACGGTGCACGTATTTTCATGTGGATTGATGAAAAGATTATAAGTGTTATAGATGCTTTCTGGGGTGAGTTGTACAGAACGTTCGGACTGAAACTGCTCTTTAAAAATGCGGATTTGTCATATAGTTTTGACAGACATGCGATAGATGGTGTTGTTGACGGGAGTGCATATAGCGTCAGGGGTTTTGGAGGACTGGTAAGAAAACTGCAAACAGGGAGAATTCAGGCATATATAGGATTCTCCATATTTATACTCTTTTTGATTATGGGGTTCGTGATTTATGGGATGTGAAAGGCTTAAAGCAATGGAACAGTTGATCATGATGAATCCTCTTGATTTTCCAATTCTCTCAACGACAATATTTCTCCCGCTTCTTGGAGCCTTATTGATCCTTCTCATGAAAAACGAAAAAGCGATGAAAGTTACCGGTTTTATCACCGGCCTTATTACTTTTGCCGTATCTCTGTTTTTATACTTTAACTTCAGAACGGATACATATAATTTTCAGTTCGGCGAGCATATGCAATGGATACCGACTTTTAACATAAATTATACCCTTGGTATAGATGGAATAACTATTTTCCTGATCCTGCTTACCACTCTTCTTGCACCGATATGTATACTCTGTTCATGGACTTCAATCAAGGAGAGGTTTAAAGAGTTTCTATTCTGTATACTCGTCATGGAAACAGCCATGATAGGAGTTTTCTGTTCGCTCGACCTTATTCTCTTCTATATCTTCTGGGAGGCAATGCTGATCCCAATGTATCTGCTGATTGCTGTATGGGGTGGTCCTCGCAAAGACTACGCATCGATAAAGTTCTTCATATATACATTGTTCGGAAGCGTTTTTCTCCTTGTCGCAATTATTGCGTTATATTTGAATAACGGGACATTCAGCGTTCTCAGCGCATCATATAAAGACTACAGCATGACCTTTCAAACATGGGTTTTCCTTGCTTTTGCCATTGCTTTTGCCATTAAAGTGCCTATGTTTCCTTTTCATACATGGCTTCCTGCAGCACACACAGAAGCGCCTACAGCAGGGAGCGTCTTTCTTGCAAGTGTACTTTTGAAAATGGGAACATATGGATTTTTACGGTTCTGCCTTCCCATAGCCCCGAAGGCAAGCATTTATTTTGCTCCGCTGATGATCACCCTTTCCGTTATCGGCATTATTTATGGCGGTTTTGTATGCCTTAGTCAAACAGATATGAAAAAGCTTATCGCTTATTCAAGCGTTGCCCATATGGGTTTTGTAACTCTGGGGATATTCTCCTTTACTCTCTTTGGACTTGAAGGAGCAATGCTCCAGATGCTCAATCACGGGATTACCACAGGGGCATTATTTCTCTGTGTAGGCATAATATATGAAAGAACGCACAGCCGTGAGATATACGATAATGCCGGTCTTGGAAAAATCATGCCAATATATATCGGATTTTTTGGATTCTTTTCCTTATCTGCATTTGCATTTCCCGGCACGAACAATTTTGTTGGTGAAATTTATGTTCTCATAGGAACATTTTTACAGCATAAGCTGGCCGGCTTCCTTGCGGTAGTGGGCGCAGTTCTTGCTGCTGCATATATGCTGAGACTTCTGAAGCAGATAATCTGGGGAAGGGTTGATAAAAGAGTGATTGCTGATATGAATGTCAGAGAAATAATATATCTGTTGCCTCTTGCGCTTTTTGTACTATGGATGGGTATTTTTCCGAGGCCATTTGTGGCTGTAATAGAAAAAAGCCTGTCATTCCTTATGACTCAAATGCGAACTTATAATTGAGGGATGAATTATGCTCATACTGCCTGAATTAAATATATTCCTTTTCTCGATACTGTTTCTGTTCATCTCGATCAGCAACAAAAAAGAAAATATACTTACTTATGCAAAAGCAATATCAGCACTTGTTTTTTTCGCATCTCTGCTAAGCGTGACAGAAAGTGGAGAATTGTTCTCCGGTGCATACAGAATTGATTTATTTTCACAGATATTCAAGATGCTTATTTTGCTTGGATTCTGCCTCGTAACATTCATGTTTGAAAATAAAAATGAAATTGAGGATGAATATTTACCTGAATATTTTATGTTTCTTGGATTTTCAGCTCTGGGCCTTATGATGATGACAAGCTCAGTAGAGCTTATTTCTATAGTGATATCCCTTGAAGTTTCGTCTTACAGTCTGTATGTTATCCTTCCGCTCAGAAAATCACAGACGAAAATACAGATTGAAGCATCAATGAAATACCTCTTTTTCGGGGCAGTATCAACGGGCATTATGATCTTCGGTATGAGCTATCTTTATGGTATTGCCCATTCAACATTTCTGAAAGATATTATTCCTGTGCTCCCAGGTTTTTTAAACCAGCCCATAGGCGTCATGGCGCTTATTTTTACACTGACAGGTTTTTTCTTCAAGCTTTCTCTGTTTCCGATGCATTTCTGGTCGCCCGATATTTATGAAGGTGCCTCAAATACAACAACAACGTTTATCGGAACTATTCCGAAGCTTGCAGGAGCTGCCCTGCTAATCAGGATCACGATGCTCGCTTTTCCAGGTTCTCCGCAATTTATAAATATACTAATTGTACTTGCAGCATTTTCTATGACATTAGGCAACCTTGTGGGGCTTGTCCAGAAGGATATAAAGAGACTGCTTGCTTATTCCGGTATTGCACATGCAGGATATCTGATGATGGGCGTTCTTGCATTGAGCAAAGAAGGAAATGCCGCTGTTTTTTACTATATTGCGATTTATATGTTTATGAATCTTGCCTGTTTTTATGTAGTAATATTGCTTTCAAAAACAGGTGAAAATGTGACAATAGATGATCTTGCCGGATTATCAAAAAGATCGCCGCTTCTTGCACTGCTTCTTGCTGTTTCTGCCTTCTCGCTGGCCGGCATACCTCCAACCGGTGGTTTTACAGGAAAACTCTTTCTTTTCATGAGCGCATTCAAGGCAGGTCATTTGCCTATTGTGCTTATCGGTGCCGTAAATACGGTAATATCTATTTTCTTCTATTTGAACCTTGTAAGGATGAGCTATTCAAAAGATGTTCCCTTAGCTGAACCACTCAAGCTATCTTTCCACGAGAAAGTTCTTTGCTATCTCTTTATATTTCTGATTCTTTATATGGGCATTCTCCCATTCGGTTTGTTTGAGATTTTCAAAGCCTCGATATAATTTAAAGAATTTATCCGTAAAATCAAAATCTTACCAATGCCATTTTGCAAAGGTCTAATTCCATTTCTTAACCAAAGGATGAAATGACTTACCCCGCTGCAACTTGCGGGGCAATCAAGGCGGCAAGGGAACACCCGCAAGCGGGTACCCGGACGAAGCCAACGATGATAACGCCGTGATTTATAAATGGAATAAACCTTGTTATCCGCGCAAAGAGAAAAGCAAACGCCCTAAATATTTGCCGCAGATGAAAAAATGAAAAGCAGTTTGTTATATATTATTTAATATCAGAAATGATAATGTTGCTTATTTATCAAGAAGAATAGAAAAATCAGCAGAGTTATTATCCAGTTTTATTTTACTATACCTGTCTATTTCTTTATAAACGTCTTTTAGCCTTTGCACAAGCTCCTTATTTGCTTTTCTGAGAGCAACCTTATCTTTCGCATTATTAATGACTATTGTGAGCTCATCGAACTTAAAGGGTTTTACAACATAATCAAATGCTCCTACTCTGACCGCTTCTATTGCTGTATCAACAGAGGCATAACCCGTTATTATAATAAACTCAGCGGTGTCTTCCATCATTTTTATTTTTCTTATTAGCTCAATGCCTGTCATACCCGGCATATTGATATCTGTAATAACGATATCATATGGAGCATTAACATGCATCGAAAATGCCTCTTCCCCTGTTCCGGCGGTTTCAATAAAGGAATCAACGTCTTTTGATAAATAAATAGAAAGAATATTACGTATTTCTTTATCATCATCAACGATAAGCATTCTGATCTTGTTGTCTTTTTTCATAAAATAGAGGAGAAAAGTTTAACAAATTTGAAAAATAATTAATATACAAATAAAATAATAAGTAAATTAATTTTATAGAAAGACCACTAATATTTAATCAGATCCCAAGCACATCTTTCATAGAATAAATACCGTTTGTCTGACTTGTAAGCCACTTTGCAGCAAGCAAGGCGCCACGCGCAAAGTTCTCACGGGAATATGCCCTGTGAGTTATTTCAAGCCTTTCACCGGTGCCTGCGAACATGACTGTATGCTCGCCTACGACATCGCCACCCCGTAAAGCAAGTATGCCCAGTTCTTCCTTTTTTCTTTCCCCGACAATACCATTTCTGCCGAATGTTTCGATCCAGTTTCTTGCAGGCTCGGAAGCTTTTACAATATCTTTGAGTCTTACCGCTGTTCCGCTTGGTGCATCCTTTTTCATATTATGGTGCATTTCTATGATTTCTATATCGTAGTCGTCTTTCATGATTTTAGACAGCATTTCCACCGTCTGGAACATTAGATTCATGCCCACACTCATGTTTGGTGATATGACTACCCTTGCGTTGCTTGCCCCTTTTATTTCTGTCAGTGCACTTTCAGAAAAACCTGTTGTGCCGATGACAATTGCCTTTTTATTTTCCCTTGCAAGCCTGAAATACTCAAGGGAGGCATTCGGTTCAGTAAAATCAATGACGACATCACAATTTTTTATAATATTGGTGAGATCTCCCTCAATATAAAGAGGATTTCCTGTTTTTTCTTCTATCGGCCCTATTGCTTTGCCGATAAGAGGATGAGTTTTATCCTCCACTACTCCTGCCACAACAAGGTCCTTATCGTTTAAGGCAAGGTTGAATATGGAGCTCCCCACCTTTCCGCATACGCCGGTGATGATTATCTTAACCATATTATTTTGCTCCCTATTGTTTTTACTCTTTTTTCAGTAGCCCGTATTCTTTTAGCAAGCTCTTCATAACGATTTTGTTTGCATCGGACATGGTGCATAAGGGGAGCCTGAATTCTTCTTCGATAATGCCCATATAGTAAAGAGCTTCTTTTACAGGAATCGGATTTGTCTCGATAAAAATACCCTGGAAAAGCGGCATAAGATAAGCGTTAATATCTCTTGCTTTCTCTATATCCTTCTCTTCAAGGAATGTTTGATAAAGCGTTTTCATTTGCGCAGGCATCATATTTGACAGGACTGATATCACTCCAACAGCGCCGACACTCATCATAGGAAGAAAAAGGTTGTCGTCGCCGGAAAGTATTGTGAATTTCCCCTTTGTCAGACGATAAATTTCTGCAACCTGAACGAGTGAACCTGATGCCTCTTTTATGCCCTCAATATTTGGGATTTCAGCCAGTCGTTTTACTGTTTCCGGTGTCATGTTGATGCCTGTTCTCCCTGGTATATTGTATAAAATCAAGGGAATATCCACTTCTTCAGCAATTTTCCTGAAATGCCTGTACAAACCCTCCTGAGTAGGCTTGTTATAATATGGTGTTGTAAGAAGACACTTATCAGCACCTACCTGTTTTGCCATTGAAGTAAGCTCTATTGCCTCCTTTGTGCTGTTGGAACCTGTTCCGGCAATAACAGGTACAGTCCTTTTTGCACACTCGACCGTTAATTCTATTACCCTCTTATGCTCTTCATAGTCCAGCGTCGATGCTTCACCTGTAGATCCGCAAGGCACGAAGCCGTCTACACCGCCTTTGATCTGAAGTGCAATGAGTTTTTTTAGAGCACCTTCGTCTAACTTGTCATTTTTAAATGGTGTCACCAGAGCCGTATATACGCCCTTTAATTCCATGACCTCTCCTTTTTTTTACAGGATTGCCTCGTCATTCAATATGCCAGTATAAATAATCCTTGCATTGCCTTCGAGATATACCTCATCGTCAATATAAACTTTGAGTGTTTCCCCGCCTCTTGTAATAATATTAACGGGGCTTTCAATAAGTCCCTTTTTTGCCAGGATTACACCTGCTGCAACTGACCCTGTGCCGCATGCGTAGGTTTCGCCTTCCACACCCCTTTCATATGTTCTGATCAGGATATTTTCTCTGTCAACAATTTGTACGAAATCAACATTTGTTCCTTTTTCGCCAAAGGCTTTGTGATATCTGATAACTCTTCCCAGTTCTTCCACTGGAACATGGTCAATGTCATCGGAAAGGAGAATTGCATGGGGAACTCCGGTGTTTACACTGCTTAAAAATATTTCTTTTTCTTCAAGGTTTATCGGGTAGTCGAGTTTTATATCAGAAGGAGTTGTAAGCTGAAGCTTAACACTTGTTTCATCTACTACTGCTCTGATAATCCCGGCAATTGTTTCAAAGGCCATCTCTTTTCCTGCAATTCCTTTTATGAAGGCAAACCGTGCAGCGCACCTGCCGCCATTTCCACACATCTCCGCCTCTGAGCCGTCTGCATTAAAAAATTTCCAGCGAAAGTTTGCTTTTGTTGAGCGCTCAATCAGTATTACACCGTCTGCGCCGACGGAGTGACGCCTTCTGCATATTTTAGCAACAAAATCTGCAATTTTTTTATACTTTTTGCTTATCCTTCCGTCCATATTGTCGATTAGTATAAAATCGTTGCCGCTTGCGCTCATTTTGAAAAATTCAAATTCTGACATCTACATGTCCTCCAGAAATGATGGAATAGATTCTCCCTTAGTTAAATCTTTAAACGTCTCGCGTTTCCTTATAATAAAAAATTCATCACCCTTAACAAGAACCTCAGCTGCCCTTCTCCTCGAATTATAGTTCGAGGACATGGAGAAGCCATAGGCGCCTGCCCCCATTACAGCAAGGAAGTTGCCCGTTTCAAGACCAGGCATATCCCTGTCTTTTGCAAAGAAATCACCTGACTCGCAAATAGGACCAACAATATCAACCCTTATCTTCTTGTTGCCCTCGCCCGTTTTTTTCCTGATGACTGGTATAATTTCGTGGTAGGCATCATAGAGTGCAGGTCTTATAAGATCGTTCATTGCCCCATCCACAATGTAAAATGTTTTCCCCGGCGCATTCTTTATGTAAAGAAGTTTAGTTACAAAAATACCGCTATTTCCAACAAGAAGTCTGCCCGGCTCAAGCACGAGCGTTATGCCGGTCCCTTTCAGTTCTTTTTTTATTACACCGGCATACTCATCAGGATGAGGGGGAAGCTCATCCTTGTATTTTATACCAAGACCACCGCCGATATCAAGATACTTGACAGGTATCCCATTTTTATTTAACTGGTCAGCCATCATTCTAAGGGATTTCACAGCCTCTATAAAGGGTGAAAGCTCAAGGATTTGTGACCCGATATGTGAAGAAATGCCGACGGGAGAAAGATATGGTTCTTTCTTCATATCATTATAAAGTCCGAAAGCATCGTCCCATAAAATGCCGAATTTGTTTTTTTTCAGACCTGTTGTGATATAGGGATGTGTTTTAGGGTCTATCTGGGGATTTACCCTTATCGATACGGGCACTTGCCTTTTCATTCTTTTTGCAACCCTTGCAACGGTATGGAGCTCATCCCTTGACTCGATATTTATCATAAGGATTTGAGCTTTTATTGCAGCCCCTATCTCTTCCTCAGTTTTTCCTGCTCCTGAAAATACAATCTTCCCGGACGGTATTCCTGCAGAAAGAGTACGATAAAGTTCGCCCTCTGATACAATATCTGTTCCGCCACCGAGTCTGCCCATAACTTTCAGAATCGCCATATTGGAATTTGCTTTACAGGAGTAGCATACTATATGCGGTATGCCTTTGAATGCATTGTCAAAAACAAGAAAATGGCGTTCCAGTGTTTTGTGGCTGTAAATATAAGCAGGCGTTCCGACAGCCTTTGCAATCTTTGATATCGGTACTTCTTCACAATACAACTCTTCTTTCATATACTCAAAATCATGCATTGTACACCGTTCCTTTTATTGTTCTTTCACGATTATGATGACTTCCCTCGACGGTTCACTTTCATTGCCTGTTTCATCGAGGCTTGTTACATAATACGAGATGTATCTATTATCGGGAATATTTTTATCGAAGTACATATTCTCTTCAAGGGGCTCATCATTCAGCTTTTCTGCCTTTCCTGAGCTTATCCTGAATATGTTATACCCTGCGAAATCTTCTTCCGTATTTTCTTTCCATGTTATAAGCACACCACCATCTTTTTTCTCGGCTTTTACTAAAGACGGTACTGCAGGAGGAGACATGTCTTTCGGTGTGGCTGATATTTTTATCCCTTCACCTTCACGTTTTATACCTTCCTTTACCTGTACTTTTCTTACTTCATATGCGTATGTTTTCTCGTTTTCAAGCCCTGTATCTAAAAAGTACGATATGGAAATGGGTGTTTTATTCAGAGGAAACAACGGGTAAATATTATCGTCATATCTGTATACATTATACATAAAGCCCTCCTCTTTTTGCCATGAGAGCTCGACTTTTCCGTCACTTTCTTTTAAAGAGACATCTTTCACGGGGTCAGGTGTTTTTTCCCACTTGACTGTAAATGTATTGGAAGGATCTCCTCGTGTACCTTTTTTCGTATACGGATACACCTTATATCCGTATTGGAATCCGGCCATAAGTTCATTATCATAAAACGATACCTTTCCATCCTGAATTAGAAATCCCTTCCGATTATCCAGACTAAGATCTTTAAAAGGTTCAAATGTGCCCATACAACTCCCACAGGCCTTGAATATCTTGAAGCCGGCAAGGTCTTTCTGTTCGGATCCATCTATGTTTTTGGAAGGTATCGAGAAGGAAAGAAACAACATTCCGTCCTTCACCTCTCCTGTCAGATCATTGATCCCGCCAGGGATAGGCAACCCCTTAGGCATAGGGTCTCCTTTTTTCCCGCAGGATGCGAAAAGGAGCATTACCATTATGCTGATGCTAAGAATTACAATATATTTTTTCTTTTTCAATTTCTTTATCCACCTCAGTAAAAGAGGCTCCTCCCGCAGTTTTCCTGGTATTCAGAATGGTGTATGGGTCAATATAGTTGAAAATATCATTCTTGAAGACCTTTGAATATTTCTCCATTTCAATGAGTGCCATATCGCTAAGAAATTTACCTTTTTCCTCGCAGTTCCTTACCATTCTGCCTGCTATAGTGTGTGCCTCCCTGAAGGGTGTCCCCTTTACAGTAAGGTATTCTGCTATCTCTACAGCAGTCATGAAGCTCTCATATACAGCCTTTTCCATCCCTTTTTTGTTTGTTTTCATCTTTTTTATACACAACTCTGCTATGGAAAGGGAATCCTTTACGGTATTGACTGCATGAAACATGGGTTCTTTATCTTCCTGAAGATCTCTGTTGTATGTCATGGGGAGCCCCTTCAGTAATGTAAAGAGGCTGAAAAGATCGCCAATTACCCGGGATGCCTTTCCTCTCAGCAGTTCAAGCGCATCAGGATTCTTTTTCTGCGGCATCAGACTGCTGCCTGTGCAAAGTTCGTCAGGCAGCGATATGAAAGAAAATTCTTCAGTAGAAAATATGATCATATCTTCGGCAAGTCTTGACAGATGCATCATAATCATTGCAAAGGAGAAGACTGAGTCGATAACAAAGTCCCTGTCGGAGACCGTATCCATACTATTTTCAGAGACCCTTGAAAACATTAACCTATTTCCAAGGAACTTTCTATCGAGCGGTATAGTTGATCCTGCAATAGCACCGCTCCCGAGTGGTAGAACGTCTACACGCTCCATGGCTTCCCTAATGCGTTCCCTGTCCCGTTTCAGCATGTAATAGTATGCCATGAGATAGTGTGCAAAGGTAGTAACCTGCGCTTTTTGCATATGTGTATAACCGGGCATTATGGTCTTTTTTTCTTTTTCTGCTTTTTTTACAAGGGTTTTGAGCAAAAGCAGAATAAGCTTGTCTATATCTCCGAGCTCTTTTTTCAGAAACATCCTCATATCAAGCGAAACCTGATCGTTCCGGCTTCTCCCGGTATGAAGCTTTTTACCGGCATCACCAATCTTTTCGATAAGGCGTGCCTCTATGTGCATATGGATGTCTTCCATTGCATCGGAAAATTTAAATATTCCTTTTTTAATTTCTATTTTTATCTCATCAAGCGCTGTTACGATTTCCTCGGCCTCTTTTTCAGTAAGGATGCCTATTTTTTTAAGCATTTCTGCCTGAGCCCTGCTGCCCTCAATATCATATTCGTACAAAGTTCTGTCAAAAGCAATGGATGCACTGAATCTTTCCATTAATGGATCTGTTTTGCCTTTGAACCTGCCGCCCCAAGCTTTCATGCTCTTTCTCCAAATATTGCAGTTCCAATCCTTACCATAGTAGCGCCCTCCTCAACAGCAACCTCAAAATCCGAAGACATCCCCATTGAGAGTTCTGACATATTCAGGGAAAACTCCCTGTTGACCGTTTGCAGAAGGGCATTGAGTCTTCTGAATACGCCCCTGATATCTTCGGGGTTTTCGGCAAAAGGTGGCATAGTCATAAGTCCGACCGGCTCAATGTGTTTCAATTCGCCGGCCTTTTCCAGTATTCTTCTCAGGCCGTCTTCTTCTGCTCCATGTTTGGATGTTTCTCCGGCAAGGTTAAGCTCAAACAAGACTTTCAAGTTTTTCCCGTATCTATCCAGCACCTCAAGGAGTTCCCATCTGTCTATAGAGTGGACGTAATCGAAAAGCTTTGGTATATGTTTTGCCTTATTTGTCTGAACGTGACCTATCATATGCCAACAGGCTCCTTCATTAAATCCTTCAATCTTTTCCTTTGCTTCCTGTATATAGTTCTCTCCTAAATCTGTAAGTCCGGAACGGACAGCTTGCCGGATTCTCTCTATATCAACGCCTTTTGTAGCACCTATCAATTTTACTTCGGATTCGGATCTGCCGGCCCTGTTACAAGCGATGGCTATTTTTTCTCTTACCCTTTTTATTGCATCATCCGTATTTTTTGCCTGTAAATCCATAAAATTATGCCTTGCCGGAAAAAATTACCCGGCGTGTATCAGGTGTTTCGGGTCTATTATTCACGAAAGAACACCGAGAGACAGCAGGGCTTCTGTGACTTCACAGATAGGCAGGCCTACAACATTGGCATAGGAACCCTTTATTTCTTTAACCATATAACCGCCTTTGCCTTGCAATGCATATGAACCGGCCTTATCGAGGGGCTCGGATGTCTTTATGTACCGCAGGATCTCTTCGTCGGTTAAATCCCTGACAAAAACTTTTGTCTCAACAACATCCCGGTATACAATATTTTTTGATATGTTAAGAACACAGTACCCTGTAAACACCTTATGCCATTTCCCCCTTAATGTTTTGAGCATGTTGTAGGCATCTTTTTCCCCCTTTGGTTTTCCCAGTATCTTACCCTTAAGGACAACAATAGTATCTGCTCCTATAACCCAATTATCCGGAAAATGGTTGCCGACTTTACTGGCTTTTTCATAAGATATCCTAAGTACAAAATCCCTGGGTGACTCGTCCTTCCCTCTTTGTTCGTCAATTTTTGGGGGTATAATGGAAAAGGATATGCCAAGAGTTCGTAGAATGTCCACTCTTCGTGTGGATTCACTTGCGAGTATTATGGATGCGCCGTCATTTACTTGAAACATTTTTATCTCCTGTTGTAGAATAGAAAAGTATATGAATTTCACTATAATTTCAAGATAAATGTTATTTACGAGGGATTGTTTATGGTGCACAGCATAGGTTCACAAAAAAATTAAAAATCATTGAATCATTTATGTAAAAATAAGAATTAAACGATAGCAAGAAAGGAGACTTCATGAATGGCGTTATTCAGATTGTTACAACAATTGACGACAAAGGGAAGGCTGAACACATAGCGAAAGAGCTTGTCCGGAAAAAACTTGCTGCAAGCGTGCAGGTAATGGGGCCTATAAAGAGTATCTACAGGTGGAAAGGACAGATAGAAGAGGCAGAAGAATGGCAATGCATTATAAAAAGCAGAAAAAGCCACTACAAAAAGATTGAGAAAGAAATAAGGCTTTTACATCACTATGAGCTACCGGAGATTATAGCGATTGATATAAATACCGCCTTGAAAGGTTATGCAGAATGGGTGGAGGAAGAAACTGATCCTGGATAAATGCTTTGACCCGAAAATGTCTCATATCCTGTTTTTTGAAAGGGGAATGACTTTTTACCACAGAGGTATTACAGCATATTCTTAATCCTCATTTCCAATTCAATGAAGGTGGATTTGGATAACTTCAGAGTGCCGTCTTTCCTTATTCTGTCCGGTCTGACTTTTTTCACGGCTTTAACTACAGACGCTTTTATCCCTAGATTGCTGAACATGAAGTATCTGAATGCATAACTCGTAATATCATATTTGTCACTCTCCGAAAGCCAGAAAAACATTTAAAGTCCTTTGTCAGATAGAAATAATTTTCCGGAAACTGCACCGGGCGAAAAATTAACAGTTCTGTAAAAACGAGTTTTGTAACTCTGACGCAAAGCTGCTCTGCTGTGAGGCAGTTTGTTCAAAAGAATTTTAACAGAAGTACAGAGAAAAAGCCATAGCCCTTTGCATTTCTTTGTAGCAGCTATTTTCTGAACCGTTGCTGAAGGAAAAACCCCGTGGCAACGAGTTCGTTCAACCTATTCCAGGAATGATATTGCCTCCTGAAGGGAAAATTGCAACATCAGCCTCAGGTATTGTCCGTGATGCTATATCGACAGCCTCTGGAAGAGTTAGTGCATGGGTGAATTTCATCATCTTCACCTGTTCGGTGCTGAGGCCTTCTGTAACATGAATTACATTATATTTTTCAGCAAGTTCTTTGAAATATACCACCTGCATAATGTATGAAATGCCGAATGACCGGAGATGATCGGGAATGTCGTCCCTGATCAGGCGTTGATGAAAATAGCTTGCTGTTTCATTGCTTGCCATCTCTTTAATAAGCGGCATAATAGGTCCTGCTTCCTTCTGAGGGGCAACCCAGATAATCGTTCCCCCTGACCGGGTACAGAAACTTGCCATTGTGAGCGCTTTTGTGGCCTGAACGCCAATCTCCAGAGGGAAAGCAGAGATTATTGTTACATCGGCAACCTTTGGAAGCGGTACCTGGTAAAGCGATTGTGCATAAAGAGACGCTTCCCGGTGTTCGGCCACAGGGTCGCCGGCAAAGGCCTTTATAACCTCTTTCTTGTGATTCATTATAAGATCCAGTTTGAATGAAAGCCTTGAGAGTCGCCCTGCATCGATGATCTCTTCGTAAAAAGGATTCCCATCAAGGATATTAACGCGGCAACCCCTATGACGCATCCAGGTAAAATGATGATCGGCAACAGAACGGTATGAAGAGACACCGGGCATGATAATTTTACATCCCCCGCTGTATCCGGCAATAGGATGGGGCATGCACTCCCCGACCCCGATAATCATATCAGCAAAGGCAACAATTGGATTAACCTCCACCAGAGTACCGCGATGGGTTTTGCCGATGACAACATTCTCTGAAGAATGGGGGTCATGAGAAAAAACCCTGCACTTCAAACGATTGAATGCCTCCGTTCCTATCTTGTTTTCCAATTGTACTATATTGAGGGCTGGATGTGTCCCAAGGGCGCAGACAGCGCTGACCCGTTCATCCGGGATACCGGCCATGTTTAACCTGTTCAGCATTTCGGGTAAGGCTATGTGTGCCGGAGTAGGTCGCTGAAGATCATCAAAGAGAACCGCAACCTCCATGCCTGGTTTTGCAATTTCTTCGATTCCCGGCGAACCTATGGGGTTGTCAAGGGCTCTCTTTATTTCTCCCAGGGCATCGGCAACCCCTGGTACAGGAGGCATATCATCGGCAGAAATAACACTCCATCCGGCAGGCAGGGCAAAGCAGATCTCTTTCCCTTCACATAAAACAAAATAACTCATAGTTTCACCTCATTAAAATGTAACGGGCACGAGCATATAAGAATCAAATTCCCTTATTTAGTCAAGAGTTTCTTCAACTCAGGGCCGGTTTTGGGGTTTTTTGCAACAACATCTTTCCATCCTTCATCATAGGCTGTTTTCAGGAACTTCTCCTTCTCTACAGCGGGCAGATCAATAGTTTCAATACCTTCTTTTGACAATAAGGGGCGTTCCTTCTTTTCAAGGTCTTCAAATACAGCGACTACTTTTTTCTCGGCCTCTGCGGCTGCTTCTGTCAAAACATCCTGAAGTTTCTTAGGGATCTTATTCCATGTCTTCAGATTTATTAGAAGAGGGTTCGGCACATTGTAAAATCCCGGATCTACAACGTATTTTGTCTGTTTTTGCCAGCCCCAGTCGCGAATCCCGACAGCTGGCCAGCAATAACCATCAACAACATTTCTTTCAAGCGCTATATATACCTCTGTAGGCGGTATTACTACAGGGTTTCCGCCAAGCCCCTTTATTGCCTGAAGATACATAGGAGAAACACGAATATTAAGCCCCTTGAGATCGGCAGCCTTTATGGGTTTTTTCAGATAAAGGTGGAATTTTGTGCCAAGACCAAGCCTTGCAAGCATATGGACTCCGATCTTTTTTTCATGGAGATCGTTAATATAAGCCAGAGCACCGCTTGTTCTTTCTTCGGCAGGCGTAAAATTAGATAGTTTGTATGCGTCCACTTCAGGTAAGACCGATACATAATAGGCAGTGGTGGTAAATACCATATCAACCATGCCGCGCTGTAATGCCTGAACCTGATCCGGCGATTTCACCGCCTCCGGCCCTCCGATGAACTGTATCTTCAGCTCCCCGGGAGCCTTTTTTGCCACCATCTGATCAAGTATATCCGAAAACATGGTAAAGGCCTTATATTCACTGGCTGTTTTTGGCCATCCGGCTATCGCCTTCAGTGTAATCGTTTCAGCTTTAACTATTCCGTTCACAATACCCATAGCCAGAAATATAAACATCACTGCAAACAACAGAAAAAATGATTTATTCTTTCCCATAACAAACCTCCTTGTTTTTAATTGATACCAATTTGCCTTTGCTACCTCGTTCTATTTTTGAATCCAAATTGTTATAACTATTATCTTTGTTTCGATATTTTAGCCATCTCCTTATCTGCATTCTATGGGACTCACGTCGACCCATCGTCTCTAAACAGCTTAAACAGTTTATCTGTGTATCCCGTGCCCGCGAAGTGTGCGTTACGGGCTTGCCCGTGTACATCTACTTTGCCATCCCCATAAGAGCCGGGACAATGGTTGCAATAGAAGGCATGGCAAGCACGATGGCAATACACAATATATCTATGATTACATAAGGAATTACTGCCCTCCAGATATCCGCCATTGTCACTTCAGGAGGGGCCACGCCTTTCATCACAAAGAGGGTAACACCGAAGGGAGGGGTAATCAAGCCTGTCTCCAGTGCAATAAGCATGAGCACACCGAACCAGATTGTATTGTATCCGAAGGCATTAACGACAGGCATATATATCGGTATGGTGATCATCATAATGGCAACGGTTTCCATGAAACAGCCCATAATAAGGATCACAACCATCATACCGATAATTATCACTATCGGCGAAACGGCAATGTTTGTAATGAAATTTGTCATGCCTGCTGCGGCACCGGTAAAGGCCAGTATCTCACCATATGTGCTGGAAACGATAATAATCATGAATATCATAACAGTGATTTTTACTGTTCCCATGACCGACTTTTTCATGGTTTCCCATGTTAAACGGCGGTAGACCAAGGCTAATATAAATGACCCCAACGTCCCTGTTGCGGCTGCTTCTGTAGGGGTTGCCACACCGAGAAATATGAAACCTATAACCATGAAGATGATAAGGCCCAATGGCAGGAGGTACTTCGCGGTAGCCAGCACCTTTTCTTTCAAAGGCACATGGGGTACATCGTAAAGGGGTGCCTCGTTCGGGAAGATATGACACCATATGACGACAAAAACAAAGTAAAGGCCGGACATGATAATGCCCGGCACGATGCCGGCAATAAGGAGCTGGCCCACATCGATGTTTGCAAGGCTTGCGAGTACTACGGTAAGCGCATTGGGAGGGATGAGGGCATCAACGGTGCCTACCCCCATAAGCGGTCCGAGGCTCATATTTTTACTGTAGCCCCGCTTCAGCATGTCCGGCAGCAGGATGGTCCCGAGGAGCGCACATGTAGCAATAGTAGAGCCGGAAAGAGCGCCGATAATGACTCCCATAATAATAGCGAGAATAGAGAGTCTGCCCCTGAGTTTGCCGAGCCATTTGTCAAGCACATTCACCGCATCAAGTCCGAGGTTAGTATGGAATATCAGTTCACCCATAAGAATGAAAAAGGGTACAGGAAGCAAAGTAAAAGTTGTAATGGATGTGAAAACCCCTGTGACAACCCCTACAAGACCCGGTATCCCGCCAAGAAAAAAATAAGCTGCAACCATATTGACAATGAGAAAGGCAAAGGCGATAGGTATCCCTGTGAGCAGCAGCAAAACCATGCCGCCAAAGAGAAGTGATATGATTTGCCACCATTCCATAGGTTAGCCGCCTTCCCTGATGCTGCTGAATTTTTGCCAGGCCATCCTGAAAAATTGTATGGTAAGGAGTATGCTTCCTATAGGGATAATGCAGAAAACAGACCATTTCGGAACGGTTACCGCACGTACGTCCGTTACACTGTTTGCTATACATTCATACATGTATAGAATGCTGAAATAGACCATAATAATACAGGCGAGTCCGCCGATTATAAACATGATGCAATCGAGACACTGCTGAGTTTTCTTATTAAGATGAACATATACTATTTCGGTGATGACATGCCCGCCCTCTCTTAACAGCCAGGTCGTTGCCAGGAACACTATCCACAAAAGGGCATATTCGGTTGTCTGCGTGATCCATATAGTCGTCTGCCTGAAGATGAAGCGCATGCCTATGGTATAGCAGACAGCAGCGCATATAAATACAAGCATAACCCCTGCCAGGGCTGCCATGATATCCAGCGCCTTATCAAAAGCAGTCCAGAATCGCCTCACAAAAATAAACCCCCTAATATTTTATACATTCACTCACAGGTGTTTTACATACACACCTTTATTTTTCCTTCAAGCTGTTCCCAGTTTTCATCAACCTCTCTCTGCATCTTCCGTATCTGTTCCTCATTCAGTTGACGATATCGTCCCTGGATTTTTAGATATTCCTCCACCGGCAGACCTTGAGATTCATGTGTGATCCGGTACTGTGTCCCGTCTATAATCTCGTACAAGGGAAAGAGCTTTGTCTCCACAGCAAGCATCGTTGATCTGGCGGTGAGGTCCTCAGGCATTTTCCAGCCTGTAGGGCAAGGGGCAAGCGTATGGATAAACTTTGTGCCCTTGATGCTTTTTGCCTTTTTCACTTTTTCCATAAGGTCCAGGGGATAACCCATGGCAGCAGTTGCAGCATAGGGTATTCTGTGAGCTGCGATGATCTGCATAAACTGTTTCTTTCTCCCCTGCCGTCCTGCCGGGGTAGTCATGGTCCAGGCATTCTCAGGGGTTGCAGAGCTTGACTGGATGCCTGTGTTCATGTATGCCTCGTTGTCGAGACAGACATAAATGAAATTGTCATTCCGGGCTGCAGCGGCTGATAAAGACTGGAGCCCGATATCGAAGGTCCCGCCGTCGCCGGCGAATGCAAGCACTGTTGTGTCTTCTTCGCCCCTGATTTTCAGGGCATTAGCTATGCCTGCCGCAGTCGGGGCAGCTATCTCTAAGGCCGAATGGAAACTGGGCACATCCATGACACTGTTCGGGTAAGCTGCGCTGATGACGGCAGCACAGGAGGGTATAATGACAACAATAGTTTTTTCTCCAAGCACCTTTAAAACAAGCCTCATGGTGCTTGCCACACCGCAGCCCGGACATCCCATATGGCCAGACCGCATATATTCTTTTTCTGTCTGTTCAATGACCATGCCTAACTCCTTCGCACCCATACAGGCAATTCAACGGATTCTTTTCTGTTGAGGGCATCCGTAACCATGTTTTCGATCATCTCCGGCGACACATCCGAGCCGCAGATACCGGCAATATAACCGGTTACAAGAGGGCGGCGCTCAAGGGGATAGAGGGCGGCCTTCAACTCCTGACACCATATGCCTTCTTTCCCTATGGAGATATTGCGGTCCAGCACTGCTACCCTGGGAACATCTTTCAATGCCTCCTGTACCTCCTGAGTCGGGAAGGGCCTGAAGGCTTTCATTTTAAGCAGCCCTGCTTTATAACCCTTGTCCCGGAGAGACTGTATGGCCATACGGGCTGTGCTCGTCATGGCTCCGCTTGTAACAAGAACGATCTCGGCGTCATCCGTATTAACGGTCTCTATCATATCATAACCTCTGCCGATGATTTCCCGGTATTCCCTGTCCACCTCTTTAATTACCGGTCTTGCCTTTTCCATGTCTTCGAAAGTCCGCTGCCGGTATTGCATATACTGGTCGGCGTTTATCACGTTAGCAATATATGCGGGATTATGTATGTCGAACCGCGTCGGCAGGGAAAAGGACGGCAGGAATGCATCAACTGAAGCCTGGTCCGGTATTTCGATAGGTTCCAGAAAATGGGAAGTAAAAAAACCGTCTATACAAACCATGATCGGAAGGAGTATCTGCTCGGCAATTCTGTAAGCCTGTATAACAGTATCACAGGCTTCCTGAGCGTCTTCACAGTAAAACTGCAGCCACCCCGTGTCTCTCTGGGAGAGACTGTCGGATTGATCGCTTCCGAATGCCCATGGAATGGCAATTACACGGTTTACATTGCACATTACCACAGGAACCCTGTTCCCTGAGGCAAAGTGGAGCATTTCATGCATGAGGGCAATGCCCTGCGAGGCCGTGGCTGTGAAAGTGCGCACACCGGTAAGGGAAGCTGCCACTACAGCCGCCATTGCCGAGTGCTCCGACTCCATCCTCATCATAATCCCCTTGAGTTTTCCTTCCATTTCCATTTCAGAGAGTTTCTCATAAATAGGGGTCTGGGGGGTAATAGGGTAGGCTGCTACCAATTGTACCCGTGCGAGACGAACCGCTTCTGCTACTGCATAATTGCCTGTTAACAGCTCTTTCATTGGCCGACCCCCATCTCAATTACATGTCTCGGGCAGGTAGAGGCACAGATGCCGCAGCCCTTACAATAATCAGTTTTAATACTATACCCGTTATTTCCTGTTTTTATTATGGAAATGTCCGGACACAGGAGAAAACAAAGATCACATCGGGTACATTTCCCGCAATAAAAGCACCTTTTTGCTTCTTCAACCGCACTTGATATGTCCAATCCCTTATTGACTTCCTCAAAACCCTGTATTCTCAATTTCGGAAGGATCTTCTCTCCGTAGTGGGGTGGGGTTTTTTTGTAGAGCAGCGTATTGAGTTCCGAGAACTGCACAACACTTTTGAGTTGTTCAAGCGGCTCAAGCGGTTTGAGCCCTTCATCCCCTATCTTTTGCTCAACAGAATCCATATATCCCTGAAAAGATAATGAAGTACCGGCACCAAGCCGCAGCATCTGGATTATATCTTCTTTATTGCCGCCTGATGCCTGCAAATGCATTGCAAGGGCTGCCTTTTTCCCGGAGGCAATGGCATCAACAACGGCAGGTCTCTGTTTGATCAGATCGCCTCCCGCATAAATGCTCCCGATTCGCGTCATACCGAATTCGTTCACAAAAACCTTGCCGGAATCCCCGTCGAGGATATCTGCCGAAAAAAGATTAATATCGGGTATCTGTCCGATTGCCACGATTGCAAGATCAGTCTCAAGCATCAGGTCTTTGCCCTTTGCAGGCATCATTATGTAAATATCGGTCTGTGGGTCTTTCCGGACTTTTGTTTTGCTTAAGCGGATATGCGTGAGTCCCCTGTCGGTTACGATAAACTCTGCCGGTTTATACCCACCGATCATTTTAATTCCTTCCTCATGACCTTCCTTAATCCCTTCCGGGATAGCCGGGAAATCATCGGGAGCTTCAGGAGCAACCATGGTAATTTTAACTCCAGGCGCGCATATACGGAGAGCAACTCTTGCAACATCTACGGCAACATCGCCGCCGCCTATAACTACGACATGCTTTTTTTGTTTATACCTGCTGCCCTTAGTGTTATCTGAGAGAAAATCGAGTCCATGCAATACATCCTGTGCATTCTCGCCTGGAGTGCCCGCGATCCTCGGAATCCATGCTCCGATGGAAAGGAAGAGAAAATCATAGGCGGATTTGATGTTGTCGAGCATTTTCCTGTCAATATTTACAGTCGTCTCTATGTCTATCCCCAGAGAAACAATCCGGTTTACCTCTTTTTTCAGCATATCCTTGGGCAGGCGGTAGTCGGGAATCCCATATCTCAGGACTCCGCCGGGCTCATCATACTTCTCGAATATTTTTACCCTGTGACCGAAACGCGCCAGAAAATATGCTGCCGACAGACCGGCCGGACCGGAACCGATAACGGCAATGTTTTTGGGATCATGGGCAACAGCGTTAGACATCTTCGGCTCAGCATTGCCGGACTCTGCGATGATGCGTTCCAGACTTCTTATTTCAAGGGCTTCATCGTATTGGCCCCTGTTGCATTTAAGCTGACAGGGGTGGTAACAGACTCTGCCGCACACACCGGGAAGGGGATTCTCCTGAAGAAGCACTTCCAGCGCATGATCAAAATCCTTCTCTGCAGCAAGGGACATAAAACCGGCAATATCGTTGCCTGCAGGACAGGCCTCCCTGCATGGAGATATTTTCTCAACATAAAAAGGTTTTTTAGAACTCCACTGTCCGGTCTTAAATATTTCCGTTGAGCCTCTTGAAAAAAGGGAGACAGCTTCTATATCCTTAATTGTTATTACACGTTTATCCATCTATTGCACCTCCGTAAAAAGCCGGGTCAGCTCATATGCCCTCCGGGCGGCAGCAATATTCTCTTCAATCCTGGCAGGAACAGTATCTTTAATAGCCTTTTCGAGATATTCCATGGGTACGGCGCCGCTTGCCTTAGCATATGCGCCGAGCATTGCCGTGTTGATCATAGCGCCTAACCCCAGATCTTCGGAAATCGAGAGGGCATCCACAAGGGCAAGGCGGAACTTCCGTAACGCCTTAAAATCATTTGTAGTAAGTGCATTGTTGATGAGGATGAGTCCCCTGGGCTTTAATATGGCATCAATCTCTTTTTCATCAACAAGGTCAGGGGCCATAAAAATTACCTCGTCCGGTCTGGTAATTTCGCACTTTAAGAGTATTTTTTTATCGTCAACCCTCAAGAAGCTCGCAACAGGCGCACCACGTCTCTCACCGCCAAAAAGGGAAAAACACTGCGGGTACATCCCCATGCTGAAAAATACCTTTGCCAGTATCTGGGACGCGATGACTGCTCCCTGTCCTCCCCTGCCGTAGAATTTGATTTCAACCATTGTCTGCCTGCCTCTCTTACGATGTTATAGTATGGGTTTTGTCTGTATTGTCTTTATCAAAGGCATAGCGCAGTGTATCTTTTTTTGATTGTTCAAGGTGGTAAGCTATCGCCTCATTTACCTTTTTTATGTCTCCTGTTTCAATCGCCTCAAGGATCCCCTTGTGGCCGTCTATGGCGCGCAAAACAACGTCTTTCAAAAATATGCTCTGTACCCTGTATCTCAACATATGCCGCCTCAGAGTCTGTGTCAACTCGAGCAAACGCTCACTGCCGCTATGTTTCGAAATAATCTCGTGAAACTGACCGTCCAATTCAATGAAGGTCTTTATGTTTCCTTTTTCAACCTCAATTTCAGCGGCTGCAATATTTTTTGCCAACTCCTTTATCAATTTTTCATGTGCTTTTTGGATTGCCCAGTGTGCAGCCAGGCCTTCCAATAATGCACGAATATCGCATATCTGTGATACATCCTCCTCGCTTAAGGGCTTAACCGCGTAACCCACGCTCGGCATTGATGTAATGAGTTTCTCAAGTTCAAGACTGTGAAGTGCCTCCCTTACAGGGGTCCTCGATGTTCCGATCTTATCTGCAATCTTAGCCTCTATAAGCCGTTCATTGGGGGCTATCGCGCCGCTTAAAATCATCTCACGGATATGATTATAGACTTTCCTCCGTATTGTTATGTCTTTATTTATTACTAATTTCTCCATATTGGGATACTGTACCCCGGTATAAAATTATTTGTCAATGTTTTTTCATTCAATTTCTTCGCAATAGTAGCAGAGAAATTTACTTCATTATGTCACATGTGACAGTTATTTTGTGAACTGAGATATACCTCAATTACAATCTGTCGTATATGACAGATACTGAGCTTTTGAGCTTTATAACATATTGATTATACAGCCAATTTATATTTGGCTCGATATTTGCTTCTATAAATAAAGCTATGTTCCAAATAATGAAACTCTATACCACGAGATGGAATGCATAATGGAGTGCAGGATGGGCATAATAGAACAACAGCTAGGATTGACATAAATAGTTAAAACAAATAGAGAGGAGAAGCTCATGGCAAAAACATTTATGGATCCACATGATGTTCCGACAATCCCAGGTACAGAAGGCTGGGAGAAGATGTATCCTTATCAATATCTGTTTTCCAAAGATGATCCGGAAAGGGCTGCCTTTGAAAGCAGCCAGATCTGGTTTTATGACGGATTACACTACACAGTCCCCCACTATCCCTTTGACCTTATATGGGATGAAGCATGGTCCATGACACTTTCGCAGTACAATACCCGTCACTGGCTTGTTCCGCCCTCAATGGGCATTGACCACAGGGTTGTGAACGGCTACGTATATATCAGTCCTGTAGCTGTTTCTGATCCTGAAGAAATACCAAAGAGAGTGCCGCATTTCATGGAACGTGCCGGTTACTATTTCCAGAACTGGGATAGTTTATATGAGAAGTGGAAGAAGAAAGTAGTCGGCGTTATCGAGAAACTCGAGGCAATGAATTTTACGGATTTGCCTGAGATGGAAGATATCAGCGTTATCAAGGAAGGTCTTGGAGTGGGAAGCGGCTATAAGTTCCTGAAAGCATGGGATGAACTTATTGATCTTGGTCTTCTATGCTGGCAGTACCATTTCGAGATGCTGAATCTTGCCTATGCTGCACAGGTAACTTTCTTTCAGACAGCAGATCAGATTTTCCCCGGTGTTCCAATACCGACATTAACCAAGATGTCTGCCGGATTTGACCCTGTTCTGTTCAGACCTGAGGAAGAGCTTGCCAGGCTGTCCAAGCTTGCAATTAAGCTCGGTCTTGAAGAAGAGTTTGCAAAACCCTTAAAAGCTGAAGTGCTTATGAAGGAACTGGACAAAAATGCTGCAGGAAAAGAATGGCTTAAGGAACTTGAAGTAGCAAGATATCCCTGGTTCCATATGTCTACCGGCACCGGTTGGTTTCACACGGATCAAAACTGGAACGATAGCCTCGACATACCATTTGCGTCCATTAAAGCCAATATAATGGCTCTGAAGGAAGGCAAGACACTTGGCAGGAATAGAGAAGCAACGCTTGCGGAAAGAGATAGAATTACCGAGGAATACAGAGCGCTTATCAAGACTGACGTTGATAGAGAGGCCTTTGATCAGGGCCTCGCTCTGGCCCGTTTAGTGCTCCCATATGCAGAAGACCACAACTTTTATGTTGAGCAGTGGTTCCACACAATCTTCTGGAAGAAGGTCCGCCAGGTAGGCCAGGTGCTTAAAAATGCAGGTTTCTTTGAAGATACTGAAGATGTATGGTTCTTAAAACGTGATGAAATCAAAGCTGCTATATGGGATATGGTTACAGGATGGACAACAGGTGTAAAATCAAGAGGACCATCTTATTGGCCGAAAGAGATTGCCTGGAGAAAAGATGTATGGAAGAAACTTTCAGAATGGTCGCCCCCGCCGGCGATTGGCACGCCTCCGGATGTTGTTACAGAACCTTTCACGATCGTAAGTTGGGGTATTACAAGTGATACGTTGACAGGTTGGCTGGCATCCGATGAAGGAGGAGAAGGCGGAGACTCAAACACATTAAAGGGCAATCCTGGCTGTTCCGGTGTTGTTCAGGGAAAAGCAAGGGTTGTAACTAATCCCGAAGATCTTGCAAATGTACAGGTCGGTGAAATCCTTGTAGCAAAGAGTCTTTCCCCGAGCTGGACGCCCTCATTTTCAACAATTGCCGGTACAATAACGGATGTGGGTGGCCCTATGTGTCACGCTGCAATCATTGCCAGAGAATATAACGTACCGACAGTTGTCGGCACCGGGAAAGGCACGCAGGTTATAAAAACTGGCGACCTGGTAAAATTGGATGGTGATACAGGTTTGGTAACAATACTCGAAAGGGCTAAATAACTCACGGATAGATTGTCATAACCCTCTTTTTTGCAGAGGCGGCTGCAGGCGATTCAAAGCAATACGCGTGCAGCCGCTTTTTTTTATCTTCGTTGCTGCTTTTCCTGCAACTTATGAATAAACCCCAATTTTTCAATAGATAAGCAACAGTGTTGAACTGTCTTCCTATCTGTTGCTGTGATTGATCTATGATAATCACATTTTACCTGAACAATAATCGATTATATCCTACATGAAGTGTAGTAAATATCCTACATGAAGTGTAGTAAATGTCCTATAGAAAAAACTGTTTGATTGTTATATTAAGTTAAACAGAATAAATAGATAGATTGAATATTCAACCTGATAAAACCAAACCGTCAGAAATGGCGGGACGGAAAACCTTGAGGGTCTTAGACAATTTACAGCTTTGATATGCGTAAGTCAGACAGCCTCGGTTGCCGGATTAAATATAATTTAAATGCTAAGGGGGTATAAGCAACATGAAAAGATCAAAATATTTCTTTATCGCGTTAGTTTGTTTATTTTCACTGACGTGTGTGTGGGGCGTGACTCCAGCAGAAGCGGTGCGTACTCAACCTCCACCTACAATTACGGATTTGAACACCTCAGACCTGAACTCTATAGTGTCTCAACAGTACTGGTACGATATTAACACGGGAAAATACATCTTGACGGTTCATGAAGATTACAATGAGGTCAGAATTATCCCTTACCCATCCCATGATGGATATGCCATTGTTAATCCTCAAGGCGGGTTTTTTGAAAAAGAGATTAGTAATGTCACGGGGGGAGGCTTAAATCTGCAATTTGTGGTAACAAATACAACACCGTACACTTGGTCCGATTACCATTTCCTTCTTATGACGGAAGGAGCAACCTATAATGATAGTACTGGGAATACCCACAGCAACCCGTTCGTAGACGGTGGTTTTAGGGATTTAGGCTATCCTTATCCTTACAACAACAACAGAGAACTTATGTTCTTCTCCTCAACAGACTGGCCAGCCCATGTAAGTCCAGGAGACACGGCAAATTTTTATTTTACGATTACTGACCCGAATAATGATCCATTTACCATTTGGCAAGTCGCTACCACATCTGTCCCGATCCCGGGTGCAATTCTCTTATTTGGACCTGGTCTTGCAGGCATTGCTTTACTCAGGAAACGTATGGGGCGCCGCGGTTAATTTATTCTAAAAGGCAGGGTTTATTCCCCTGCCTTTTTCATAATGAACTACGATTTAAATTTACTTGACAGTATGTGTATGGGATATCCTGTCCCGATCAGCGGGTTTTCCGGTTCAGCCCCTGGCTTGTCTGATAAGTGCCAGCATCATATCAACTGCCTTGGCCGCGAACTCCGGATCATTGATATTGTTGTCCATTTCGACTAACTCAATACCTTCCATGATGTTTGCCTTGATGGCATCGAACATTGCCTTATCAGCTTCGCGGTCGCAGAACGGCTGATTGTCGCTGTCGAGCATGGATACCCCTTTGAGAGGGATGAGAAATGCAACCGGGCCCTTAGCGGCGTTTGCTTTTTTCGCGAATACTTTTCCCATTTTCTCATTTTCTTCTTTGTTGGTACGCATCAGGGTAACCGATGGAGTCCATTCGTAGAACGTACGGTTCCCTTTCTTATATTTTTCAGGTACCGTATCCATTCCACCGAAATTGGCCATGTCCACGCATCCCGGTACGATGAGGTGAGGTATTCCCGTTTGTCCGGCTGCATCAAGTCGTTCGGGACCTGCATCGAATACCCCGCCGCAAACAGTGTCTGCCCATTCAGTGGTTGTAATATCCAGAACAGCGTCAACTAAACCTTCCCTTATGAGGCTTTCCATCGTCTTCCCGCCGGTTCCGGTTGCGTGGAAAACAAGAATCTCATAACCCTCAGTCGAGAGACTCTCCATGCAGGCGTTGACACAGGGAGTTGTGTTGCCGAACATTGATGCTGCTATGACCGGTTTGTCTACTGAGCTTTCGGAGATATCAGTTTCAACCATGCCGCAGACCGCACCGGCTGCGCGCGCGAAAATAATGCGTGAAATGCGATTAATACCGGCCACGTCTACGATGGAAGGGATCATCGTGATATCCTTGGTCCCCACATAAGTTCCAACATCGCCTGATGCTGTGGTCGAGACACAGACTTTTGGCATGCCAACTGGAAGGACGCGCATTGCAGAAGTAACGACCGCTGTTCCTCCGGTGCCACCCATACCGATGATGCCGTCAATCATATTGTCATCGTATAGCGACTTAACGATTACCGGTATGCCCTCACACATAACCTTCATTGCCTCACCGCGGTCTTTCCTCTCTCGAAGTTGTTCAAGGCTGCCGCCGCTGGCCTGTGCGACATCGTAGGCCTGTACGTCCACGGGGAAGAGGTCGGTTGATCCCATTATTCCAGTGTTAACTGTAAGTACTTTATGCCCTCTTGCAAGGATTTGCTCACGAACAAAGGCATATTCCGCACCTTTGGTGTCAAAGGCTCCAATTAAACATATCGTTTTCATTTCCCCTCCTTTTGCCCCCTTATTTTTTTGTTCAAGTTTGCCTTTATTCAATTATTGTACCTGTTTTCCATTCAACTTTTGACAATATTGTGATAGCTATTTATATTGTAGTTTTACCAGAAAATCAGTAATCATAAAAGTTTTTTTAGATGAGCCTCACGAGAAAGTTGAGAACGCCAATCACTTTTTTGGTTCAGGTAAAAAAATTTTGTTGGCTTTGTTGGCCGCCACTGCAATGACGATGCCAATGCGCCAGTCCATGATCCTGCCATCCACTGTATTACTTCAAGCCGAATATCGCTATAAATGGAATATGCGTATTAAAACATGCACAATACAACAACAGGTAATTATTAATAATTACCTGTATTTATCTGGTAAAGCATCAATATTTCCACTTGACAAGAAACGGCCTGCTTGATACCATGTGCTTGTTATTAGCAGCCAAAATAACCTTCGGTGACATATTGGATAAAAAAAAGGATGCACAGAAATGGTTTTTGAAAGGGTGCCTTCTTGATGAAATCGATTCGATTTCTGAAGAAGCGATTGAGGCTTACAAAAAAACTATCCAGTTAGATGATACATATGTTGATGCCTATATTAATCTGGGTTCTCTCTATATTAAGAAAGAAGACTATAAAACAGCCTTGAAGTATTTCAGTAAGGCTGTTCAATTGGAGCCGAATAGTCCTGCCGTCTACAACAATTTGGGATATGTATATGAAAAGATGGAGCGTTTTGGAAGCGCAAAACGAATGTATGAAAATGCTATCCAACTAAATCCCCGCGATGTTGAGGCCCATACAAATATTGCTTTTATTTTGGAATTACAGGGAGATTATAACCAAGCCATAGAGCTATATCAAAAAGCCATAGAGATTGACCCAGGCGTAACCTCGCCCCACTTTTGTCTTGCCGTTTTATACGACCGGCATGATATGTTTGACGAGGCCCTTGAGGAATATGATAATGTTATTGAAATTGAACCCAACCATGCAAAAGCCCTTTTCAATATAGGGACTATCTATCTCCAGCATGGGAATCATGCACTGGCTGTTAAATCTTTCAGGAAACTCCTTGAAACAAACCCCGACCTGTGGGAAGCATGGAGTAATCTTGCATTAATTTACGATGAGATGGGTAATTACGAAGAGGCTGTCAAGGCATATAAAAAATCACTTTCCTTTGACTTGCTACAGGAAAAAGTACATGTTAATCTTGCTCAAATCGAATATCTCCATTACAAAAAAAATCCCGATGAAGCTAACTGGAAGAGCGTGCGAGACAGACTCCTTTTTGTTTTGTCAATAAATCCTGAAAACAAAAAAGCGCAGAGGCTCCTCCAGGAGCTCGAGGGCATAGAAGGATAGTGGGTAAGGAAGGGAAAGCCTCCTACGCCTCCTTTGCATGGATAAGCCTCTGCAAAAAATAGTCTTTGAGTTCACACCATAGAAAAACAGGATCAACAGTGCTTGTTGAAAAGTGGTCTTTGTGGTCTTCCATGGTTTTGGCTGCCAGAACGCCTGCCATTTTGTCTCGTTCTGCTTGTGTTTTAATCTGAGCTTCTTCAAATAAATTGTGTGGGATAAAAGCCTTAAAGCGAATATCTTTTATACATATTTCTTCAGTCAGATCAGAGAACTTACCGGCATCTTCTTCTGTTGGTAAGATTCCCCCCGCTTTCTGGTTATCGGAAAGCATATCGTCTGATGTCTCTTTTATTGCACCTGCTTCTTCCGATCTATCTGCTGCCTCTGTTACCCCTTGGCTTGCCGCGGGGTAGTTCATTTCTTCTATTTCTTCTTCAATATCATAATCATTTTCAGTTGGGAGGTCTTCAAAGATCTTTGTTTCTTCAGGTGAAAAAGAGACAATTTCCGTTGGGGTATCTGTAATATCATCCTGGTATTTTTCCTCTGTTTGAGAAGACCTTTTTCGCGGTTTTCTCTTCTGTAGAATTGGGCCGGTTAGCTTTTGAAAACGTTGCCCTATCTGCTCAACAATTTTATCGGTAATTTCTGTTAGTCCATTAGTTTCTCCGGCCTTCAATGAAAGCTTGCAGATTTTGTTAATTAAACGCGGAACACCATGCTCAGAATATTCCCAGAGCATTTCAAATGCATTTTCAGAAAAAATAGCACGCGATGCACCTGCCAGTTTAAGACGTGCCTCTACATAATGGCGGAGGAGTTCTATATTAGGAATTTTTTCTATTCTATTGTAAGTCCCGATTCTTTGATAAAGGTTTGCACGTCTGGGATGTTCCAATCTCTTTGCTAGCTCCATTTGTCCGGCAAGAACAATGGTAAATAGGTTCTTTGTATCGTCCTGCATGTTTGTAAGGAGCCTCAGGCTTTCGAGGTTTGTCGGGGTAAGAGCATTTGCTTCATCAATAAAAATAAGCACTTTTTTATGCTCGTCATGTGTTTTAAAGAGAATCCTGTTGAATATTTCCAGCAATTCGACTCTTCCCCTTATCTCACATTGCGCACCCGTCAGTTGACCGATAATTTCTTTCAGCAACTGGACAAAGGACATATCCGGGTTGGTAATAAAGGCAATACGATATTTCTCCTGATTGAGAGAATCAAGAATCATGCGAAGCGACAGAGTCTTCCCCAGACCAATATCCCCAACAATGACAGCAATGCATTCATTTCCCTCATCTATAGCAAATACTGTTTCCGCAATGGCATTTTCCACAGATTCATGTGCATCAACATACATAGAAGGATCCGGAACATTGTCGAAGGCAGGTTTATGTAGACCCCAGTACCGACAATATTCGGGCACTTTTTGGACTGACGAGTCAGCCCCCGGCAACGTATTGTCTGAATTTATGGTGGTGGCTGAGTTATTCATAGCACTTTACTCCTTTGTATGTAGGTTAGTATATCGTCAAGCAAAAAACGTTTTAATTTGCCAACCTTATAGCATCCTATTTCTTTTTCTTTTACTAGTCTTTGTAGTAAATATTTGCTGATCTTTAGCATCATGCAAACATCTGCAGAGGTAAGCATTCTCTGTGGTTGCATAGATGCAAAGTTCAGGTTCAATACAATCTTTCCGTCTTCAGACTCCATTTTCTTAATTTCAATTTCGTACGGATTGTTTCCAGAAATGTTGATGTCCTGTGAATCACTTTTGTTTTTCAAAGGATAATCGTGTAACTCATAAGCATTTACCGTACCGGCATTATTCTCAACCGGTTTTTGTTCAATAACTTTCCGAAAAGAATTTGCAGCATTCTTTTCTGTGTTGCTGTCATCGGCTTTTCGCCTTTTAACAATGCTTATTTTTTCCATATTCCTTCCCCTTCCTGTCTGTGCTCTTTATTTTTTCTTCCCACATAATATAATGATAATACAAACACATCCATATTGCAATGACATCGATCACTTTCAGAAGGGGATTGGCAAGCGGGATATACATATTAAATTCAATATCTTTTAAATTCCGTTTTTACCGATGACTGTAGAGTTCTGCAAAGAAAATAATTAAAATTAGAATACTGACAGCGGTGTCAACTGGATTTAATAATGTAGTTGACAACTCATGCCCGTTCTGTTTGTAATAAGTGAAGATTTTTATACGGAGGATTATAATGGATTCAAAGTTTAAACAAATACAGGAAAAATCTATTGCAATGAGAGGTATTGACCTCAACAGTGCGTTGAAACTTTATGATATTGGCAGAAAAAAACCTTTCATGCTTATGGGATATGCCTCAGACATAAAGGATCATTTTAAAGGGAAAGAGGTTTCCTTTTGCTGTATCGTAAATGCAAAGTCAGGATTGTGTCCGGAAAACTGCAGATTCTGTGCACAGTCCGCACACCATCATACAAATGCCGAAGTATATCCACTAATATCAAAAGAAGAGATGATCGAAAAAGCAAGACAGGCAAAGGAATACGGCGCCCATTTTTTCGGAATTGTAACAAGTGGGACGGAGATTGCAACCCAGGAAGAATGGGACAAAATTGAGTATGCTGTAAAAGCAATTGAGAAAATAGGCATCAAACCCTGCGGTTCCCTTGGTATGCTTGATCTGAAAAGGGCACAAAGACTCAGAGAGGCAGGTCTCTGCCGGTATCACCACAACCTTGAGACGGCAAGGAGCAATTTTAATAACATTTGTACTACCCATGATTACGAAGAGGATATAGAAACAATAATGAATGCAAAAAGAGCAGGACTCTCTACGTGCTGCGGAGGGATAATCGGTCTGGGAGAGACGATGGAGCAGAGAATTGAGCTTGCCCTTACATTAAAAGAGATGGATGTTGATTCCGTACCTATAAATATTTTAAACCCTATCCCGGGCACGCCTCTCGCGGATATCCCTCTTCTTCCACCGATAGAAATTCTTATCACAGTCGCTCTTTACAGATTTATACTACCGGACAAGGACATTAAACTGTGCGGAGGGAAAGAAAAAAATTTACGTCAGCTTTTACCTCTTGGCATTGTTGCCGGCTGCAATTCTCTCATGACAGGTAATTACCTGACAACGCTGGGCAGGGATGCAGCCCTTGATATGGAGATGATACGGGACCTCGGATATTCCCCGGTATATTAAATATTGTCAAAGATAATGAAAGTCTAATTCCTGCCGCCTGCTGCTTTTTTTGCCGCCTTAATATACACCCGCATTCTCCTGAGGTTTCCTTCATGGAGTATATTGGAAAGTGCCCTGTCGTCGAGCATTGAAAGGGCATTTATGTTGTTTATTCCATGTTGCTGCAGTCTTAAAAAATTTGCCATTCCCATGCCTTTCAGGTGAAGAAGATTTATGCTGTCCCTCTCGCTCTTATCGAGAAGGCTTTGGTCAATCCCGTAGCTTGTTTTAACTCCTTTTGCAATAAAATAGGTGAGCTTTTCTTTTTCGATAAAGGTGAGCTTTTCAACTTTTGTTGCGTAAGAGAAGACCGTATGTTTGTCTATCATAACAAATGAAAAAACTGAAAATATAAGACAGGATAGCGCAATCAGGATATTGTTTCGTTGTCGCAATTTTATCCCCTCCAAAAAATTTAAGAATGCGACAACTTCAAAACTAAAAACTAAAAATCCGATATAACCGGGAACAGGCATTTCAAAGAGCTTCAGATCTTCAAAAAAAGGTACTGTATAAACCCATTTTGAGACAGACCAGAAATTCCATGTTTCCCACAAAATGCCGCATAAAAGTCCTGAGAGTATTGTGGCAATAGTATTACTTATAAGTCCCCTTTTAAAATCCTTCATAAATGAAGCATAACCTTTTAAATAGTTATAACCGTCGAGTGTAAGCGCAAGAAACACCCATACAAGAGGAAAACAATAAATAGGGTACAGGCATGTTAACAAAATTGTTATTAAACCGAGCAGGATTGAATAAACCGGGTAGCTCCTTATGCAGATGGGTTTTGTCTTTAGTGCCCTGCGGACAAATACCCCAGGGCTTGCTTCGAAATGATTTGCTCCGCAACCTGTTTCGGGGTTATTCATTTCATGCTCTTGCTTTGCCTTTGATAACCCAAGGCTTGCCGCGTGGTAGTTCATTTTACCGATAAGGCTGAAAATTAGTTCTTTCGTTACATATATCGAGGGAATGACGGTCCCATATGCAAGAAGATAACCTGTATACCGTTGATATATCTCCGATGGGAGATTTATATAGAACCAATTTTGAATTCTGACATTGATAACTTCGAAGATACACCAGAAACCACAGGAAATAATAATTAAAAAAGGAAGGCCTTTGTTCAAAACAAGATACTTATTTTTTTTAAATGAATAAGAAACATCCATGAATATTATGTAAGACCACCATAATATTATGTAAGAAAAATATTGGAAGGGCTCAATTCTGTATAAAAGAATGTAGTAACCGGACAAATGTATAAGAAGCGAAAAAACTAATATTATTAAGCGGTATTTCACATATTATGAATTGTTTGATGCATTCTCAAAGGTTTTTGTTGTTTCAGCGTTCTCGTCCGATGTTTGTTTTACCCTTGTGGCGCCAATATAAGTCCTGGAGTAAAAATCCGATGAGAGAGAATCTATCTTTACACCTAACCTGTTATGTCCTGAAGAGGAATGTATAAAATTACCATCCCCGATAAAAATACCCACATGAGTCGGATATTTTGCGTATCTCTTTGTCTTAAAAAATACCAGATCCCCGATTGCCAGATTATCTTTACTTATTTTCCAGCCTGTTTTGAACTGATCCCTCGCGCTTCTCGGAAGTTGTACATCAAAAATATCATAAATCTTTTTTACATAAGCAGAGCAATCAAGGCCCTTAACGCTCTCACCGCCATATTTATAAGGTGCTCCGACAAAGCTTTTTGCAACCTTTACCAGCATGTATTTCTCTTCGCTGCTTTTCCACGGTTTTAAAGGCTTATTGGTAAGTGTTATAAATTCATCATCTTTTTCTTCTTCTGTTATCTTCGGGATAAGTATTACTTTTTTGGGGGATAACTTTTTATCTTTCAGATTGTTTGCTTCAAGAATATCATTTTTGTCAACATTGAACATTATTGCTATCTTTTCAATGGTATCACCTTTTTTTGTTTTGTATTCTGTAAATTCGCCGTCATTTTCCGTAATTTCAAACTCATTTAGTCTGTTGTCGTTAACTTCCTTTCTTGTCTTATAGGCGATTTTAATGTGTTTTTTGGAGGTCCGCTTGCTTATTTTTACCTTTTTTGATTTTGCGCTTGAAAGATTCCTGGATTTTTCAACTGATGTTTGATTTTTTGTTGTTGTAATTTGAGTATCTTTTTGTTTTACATTGTTTGCTGCAGGAGCTGAAAATGCGTTATTTGATGCGGTGATAAGAAGAAACAATACGGAGATTATAATAACGATACACCTTCTCATTACCCTACCTTATCAATGCTTTATTTTTTTAGCTATTCCTAAATTTTAGATGCTTATATAGTCTTTTACCAGAATAATCAAAATTATGTCAAGAAAATTTTCTACAATTATGCATAAAGTCTTTATATTTCGCTATGCAATTTATCTTTTTAAAGACAAGGAAACCATATTTTTATTGATTTTAAGTTCTTTTTTGTTTAATATTCTTTTGTGAAAAATATTACATATTGAACAAAAATAGCATCTTAGGGGGCAGCAATGGAAGAAGTTGGAAGGATTATTTTCTGGAATGTTGGTGGAGGGGCGCGATGGATTACTTATGCACTGATGGTAATCACTTTTATTGCCCTAATATACGGGTTGAAAAAAAGGTACGCCATGTGGAAGATAGGAAAACCTTCCCCAATCAATTTTACAGAGAGGCTGGGAGAAAGGATTGGCTACTTTATCAGCAACGGCATTTTTCATAAGTCAATTTTAAGAGAGGCTTACCCGGGATGGATGCATTTTTTCATTTTCTGGGGATTTCTCATACTTGCTATAGCAACCGGGCTCATTGCCTTACAGGATGATGTGCTAAGACTTCTTTTTGGCATAGAGTTCATAAAAGGTGATTTTTATTTGATATTCTCCTTTTTGACTGATCTTGCAGGTATTCTTGCAATAATCGGTATTCTAATGGCTATATGGAGAAGATACGTTTCAAAACCAGCAAGGCTTGACAATAAGCCTGATGATCTGATTGTTCTTCTGTGGATACTTGCTGTGCTTGTTACAGGCTTTCTTACAGAGGCCGCAAGGTTAGCCGCTGATCCGAAGCCCTACGAGGTATGGAGTTTTGTCGGGTGGTTTCTTAAATCTATTTTCCCGAGCGCAGAAAAAGGTGTTACTTACATGCCTCATGCTGTTATGTGGTACCTTCATATGCTACTTTCCTTCGGCCTAATAGTTTATATTGCATACTCAAGACTGCTCCATATTATAACATCTTCTCTTAATATGATGTTCAGAGGAGTTGATGACAATCCAAGAGGCGCAATTGTTCCTATCGAGGATTTTGAAAATGCCGAAGAATTCGGCGTTAATTCAATAGAAGGATTCACATGGAAACAGATATTTGACCTTGATGCTTGTACAAGATGCGGTAGGTGCCAGGATCTTTGTCCGGCTTTTGCAACTGAAAAACCGCTCTCACCCAAACAATTCATCCAGGATTTAAAGGCTGAGTGGGAACGGATTGGATCAGGAGGAGCGAAGAATGAGGATGGAATAATAGATACTGTCATCAATGAAGAAACCTTGTGGTCATGTACGGCCTGTCTTGCCTGTCAGGTTAATTGCCCTGTATCAATACCAACCTTTGATAAGAATATCGAGATGAGGAGATACCTTACATTGACGTTGAGCAAAACCACATCTGAAACAAGACTACTTTTCAAAAATCTCCAGCAGAAGGTTGACCCCTATGGTATGGGAAAGAGACAGAGAACCGAATGGACTGAAGGTCTTGAAGTAAAAAATGCCGGTGAGGAAGAGGTGGAATATCTGTATTGGGTAGGATGTGTTGCTTCTCTTGACGACAGAAACAGAAAAGTTGCAAAGGCATTTACCAAAATATTAACCCAGGCAGGCGTATCATTTGGTATTCTGGGTCAGGAAGAAACCTGTTGCGGAGATCCTGCTCGAAGATGCGGAAATGAGGAATTATACTTGGGTATTGCACAGGGCAATGTAGAGCTTCTCAATGAAATGGGTATAAAAAAGATTATAACCACCTGCCCTCACTGTTATCATACGCTGAAGAATGAATATCCGCAAATCGGAGGGAATTTTGAAGTATACCATCAGGTTGATTTTATCTCCAAGCTGCTGAAAGAAGGCAAACTTAAAATCAATCCGTCTATTGAGGGCACTATCACATATCACGATCCATGTTACCTTGGACGTATAAATGGTATATTTGATGAAGCAAGACATGTTGTGGATAAAGTGAAACAGGGAAATTTTGTTGAAATGGGCAGAAACCATGACAGGAGTTTCTGTTGCGGTGGTGGCGGCGGCAGAATATGGATGGAAGAACATCATGGAAGAATTAATCACAAGAGAATAGAAGAGGCGATTGACATATCGGCAAACACTGTTGTAACTGCATGCCCATATTGCCTTATTATGATGGAAGATGCCATTAAGGATAAGGAAAAGTCCGAAACCATGAAGGCATTAGACTTGTCTGAGGTTGTGGTAAAAGGCATATAAAGAAAGTTTTTAACTTGTGTTATTAAAAGCCGCCGCCCATTAGTGGGATGGCGGCTTTTTTGCTTATAGAGGAGGAGGTGCTGCATATAACGTCAATATGTCAATATATTAAATAGCCCGCACAGCGGGCGAGAAGGGGTGGCTCCGACGGCTTGGCCGGTGGAGGGGGCGACGCAAGCCCCAATAAACAGAAAAGGGATGACTTATCTTGCATAAGTCATCCCTTTTCTGTTTTTCTAAGAAGATAGAGAGCTATTCTTCCTGTGAAATTGCTTCAACCGGGCATTCTTCGACACATGACCCACATTCTGTACAGAGCTCGGGGTCGACTTTAGCCGTATCATCAACGGTTATAGCATCGACAGGACATACTTCCGCGCACGCTCCACATCCTGTGCAGGCATCCTGGTCAATTTTTGTAGGCATGTTTTACCTCCTTTTAATATTTATTAGAAATTCCTAAACAAATAAAACAATAATGTCAATAAAAAAATTGACATCTACTGAATTTTATATTTTTTCTTCAAAAATTCCATACCAGTCATGGGATACAATGCATAAATCAGGATATCTTCCATCTTATCGCTTATTCCTTTAAGGGCTTCTTTAGCCTTTGGAAGTTCAGGCTCAAGGGTATCGGCCGGCCTTATATCTATGGGTATTTCACCCTTTTCGTATCCTTTCAGTGCCTTCTTCCTGATCTCTTCATCAACAGGTGCCGGCGGTCTTCCGTAGAGGCCGTAAAAGTAGTCCCTCACCTCTTTGGAAATCATTTTATACCTTCCGGCTACAACATTGAATACTGCCTGAACGCCCACAATCTGACTTGTAGGTGTAACAAGAGGGGGGAATCCCATATCCTTTCTTGTTCTGGGGATTTCTTCGTAGACCTCTTTCAGACGGTGGATTGCCTTTGCCTGTTTCAGCTGGCTGACAAGGTTGCTTATCATGCCGCCAGGTATCTGGTGCATAAGGACGCCGATATCTATTACTGAAAATCTTGTTGTATCAGCAAAGGACATATAGTTCGGTATAATACCCTCAAAGTACTCATCGACATCAGCCAATAATTCGAGGTTCAATTTCGGGTCATAGGGGGTATCAAGAAGGGTAACAACAAAGGGTTCAACTGCCGAGTGAGAAGAGCGCAATCCAAAGGGGGCGAGGCATGTATCAATGCCGTCAGCTCCTGCCTCAATTGCCTTCAATAAGGACATGGAAGCCATACCGCTTGTATAATGTGTATGAAGATGTATGGGTATGTTCAGGTTCTTTTTCAGGGCTGAAACAAGTTCGTATGCATCGTAGGGTGATATAATGCCTGCCATATCCTTTATGCAAAGAGAGTCAGCCCCCATTTCCTCGATTGCTTTTGCCTTACCGACATAATAATCGATATTAAATATGGGGCCCCCGAGCCTTTTTTCGGTTAATGAGTAAGAAAGGGTCCCTTGTATATGCTTGCCGCATTTTTTTATTGCTTTGAAGGCTGCGATGAAATTCCTTTCGTCATTTAATGCATCGAATACCCTGAATATATCAATGCCCACCTCTGCTGATTTTTCAACAAAGGCCTCTACCACGTCATCAGCATAATTTCTGTATCCGACGAGGTTTTGTCCGCGAAGGAGCATCTGAAACTTAGTATTGGGCATCTTTGCTTTGAGGAGTCGCACTCTTTCCCAAGGGTCTTCATTTAAAAAACGTGTCATTACATCAAAGGTTGCACCTCCCCAAACCTCCATGGAGTAAAATCCGATGCTGTCCATTTTCTCAGCAATGGGGAGCATATCCTCTGTCTTCATTCTCGTTGCAAAGAGTGATTGATGGCCATCCCTCAAGGTAAGATCGGTAATCATTACAGGTCTTTTTTCTACCATTGTTAACCTCCTAATAAAATGTGTGAATTAGTATCATGCCTGTTAAGAAAAATCAATGGAAAATTTTACATAACTCTGTTATGTTATTCTAATTTTACGGGATGTAGCTCAGTTCGGTGTAGAGCGCTTGCTTCGGGAGCAAGAGGCCGCTGGTTCAAATCCAGTCATCCCGACCATTTTTACACGGTCAAAACAACGGGGTGGGATCTGAACGCATTCTCGCTCCTTTCATTATTTGCTTAAATATTCCCGTGAGGCCTGCAAAAAAAATGATTAAAAAATGGGAACTTTTAAATTCAAGGACAGACAGGGATTACAAAATATTCAAGATAAAAGCTGTTCAGGCAACATCTCCAAGGACCAACGTGACTAGAAAATATTACACAATAGAAACGAGGGACTGGGTAAATATTATCCCTGTCACGGAAAATAGGGAAGTTGTCATGATAAGGCAGTACAGGCACGGATCAAAAGAAATAACCCTTGAGATACCTGGCGGTCTTGTTGATGAAAAACACCCGGAAAGGGCTGCCTTGAGGGAACTTCTTGAAGAGACCGGATATGCTGGTGAATATGTAGAGTACCTTGGGGCTGTCAATCCGAACCCGGCAATATTTAACAATCTCTGCCACACATACCTTGTTGAGAAAGCAAGGAAGACTTCCCATAGAAACCTTGATCCCGATGAAGACATTGAGGTAGTCCTCGTACCGTTGCCCGAGATTCCATCCCTGATCGACAGGGGCATGATTAACCATGCATTGGTAATAGTTGCCTTTCATTATTACTTTTCAAGAAAAGGATATTTATAACTTATGGACAAAATAACAAATATCCACTTTGTTCCCCCTGTCCCCGTCTTTCTGAGGGGCAATACGGAGAGCGTCGCAACTTTTATAGTGTCTAAGTTTGGATTGCCCAACGGTGCTTAATATCCAAAGGGCTCCTAATTTTGTATAATACTCAGGATGCCGGCTTGCTGGCTTAATCTGATTTTAATAGCCCTCCTACTGAGAAATATGATATATTTTCCAAACTATATTGAGGGACCATTTGTAATATACAAAAGAATTATTGCAGATAAAATCAAATGAAAAAAATTCTTACTATAGCAGGTTATGATTCTTCATCCGGGGCAGGGATTACAAAGGACCTCGATGTATTCTCTTCTTTGGGCATTCATGGTATATCCGTGCCTACTTGTCTGGTGCTCCAGGGACCTCAAGGTGTGCAGGATGTATACCCAATACCATATGTGCAATTTATTGAAATGATTGATTTGGTAAAAAAAGGACTGTCCATTGACGGCATAAAGATGGGTGCCCTATGGAATGAGGCCTATATTGAAAGGATCGCATTGTTTTTGAGCGGTCTCGACAATATTCCCCTTGTAGTTGATCCTGTCATTGAATCAAAAAACAAAACAGGACTTTTAACAGATAAGGGACTGGTGAAGCTTATAGAGATGATTTTTCCTCTGACAGATGTTGTTACCCCGAATCTGCACGAGGCTTCTTTAATCGTCGGGAAAGAAGTGAAAACACTGGAAGACATGGAGGGCTGCGCAAAAGACATATTCGATATGGGTCCCGGAGCTGTAATCGTAAAAGGGGGGCACCTGGTGGGAGAGCCCGTAGATCTGTTCTTTGACGGTAAGGAATTTACCTTCTGGAAAAAACACAGGATAAATCGGGAGGTACACGGCACAGGCTGTACATTTTCCTCTCTCATGACCGCCTTCCTTGTTTGTGGTTATGATAAGAAAGAAGCCTTTCTTGCATCCGAGAAGGCTATGGAAGAGATACTTGGCGATAGCTACAGGATTGATGTTGACGGATTTTATTATGCATCTTCCGGTATTATTAACAGCAAATTTTCCGACAGATGGAAGGTGCTTCAAGCAATGAATGAAGCCGGGGAAATGCTTTGCAGATTGAATATGGTGGAACTGATACCGGCAGTCCAGATGAACATGGGTTATGCAATAAAGGATGCGGAAGGCGTTGAAGATATAGCTGCTTTCCCCGGAAGAATCGGCACGAATGAGGGTAAAATACTTATGAAGGGAGAGGCAGCATTTGGTACATCATCCCATGTTGCAAGGTCGATCCTTACCTGTATGAAATATTACCCCCATATAAGAGCTTGCGTTAGCGTTAGGTATGACAGGGCAATTATCGAAAAGGCCCATGAATCGGATATGAATGTATTGTGTTTTGATAGAAAAAGCGACCCGGAAAAGCTGAAAGAATCAGAGGGGAAGATCCCCGATTTTCTGACTGAAAAGGTTTTGAAACTGGTAGATCAGCCGCCGGACATAATCTACGACCTGGGTGATGTCGGAGAAGAACCTATAATCAGATTGTTTGCAAAACACCCCCTTGAGCTCATAAAAAAAATGGAGATGATAAGACCATGAATAATCAATTGATTGCTGCACGCAACGGAACGATCACGGAAATTATGGAGCGTGTTGCGGCAGATGAAGGTATCGATAAAAAACTTTTGTGTGAATACATTGCTTCCGGCAAAGCGACAATCCTTGCCAATAACAGGCATAGAAATTTTACTCCGAAGGGAGTGGGAAAAGGCCTTAGCGTGAAAGTAAATGCCAATATTGGGACATCAACGGAAAAGATAGACATAAAATTGGAGCTTGAAAAACTGAAGATGGCAAAAGAAGCCGGCGCGGACGTGGTGATGGATCTGAGTACAGGCGGCAACCTGGACGAGATCAGAAAGACCATAATAGAAGAGGCAGGCATCCCTCTGGGTACGGTTCCCATATACCAGGCAGCGGTTGAGACGGTAAAAAAAAGGAAAGCTATTACCAATATGGAACCTGACGATCTCTTTGACGTGATAGAACGGCATGGGGCGGACGGTGTGGATTTTGTTACAGTTCACTGCGGTGTTACTCAGAACTCAATAGAGCGGCTGAGAAAACAGGGCAGGATAACGGATATTGTAAGCAGGGGAGGGGCCTTTCTTACAGAATGGATGATAGTAAACGGGAAGGAAAACCCCTTATACGAACAATATGACCGTCTTATTGAAATTGCAAAAAAGTACGACATGACATTGAGTCTGGGCGATGGTTTAAGGCCGGGCTGTACAGCCGATGCAACCGACAGGGGCCAGATCGAGGAGCTTATCATCCTGGGCGAACTTTGCGCGGAAGCTTTAAAAAACGGGGTACAGGTAATGATCGAAGGCCCCGGTCACGTGCCGATAAACCAGATAGAGATGAATATTCTTCTTCAGAAAAGGATCTGCAACGATGCGCCTTTTTATGTGCTCGGTCCTGTGGTGACTGATATTGCGCCGGGCTATGACCACATCACTTCAGCTATAGGCGGAGCCCTGGCAGGATACTACGGAGCCGATTTTCTCTGCTATGTAACTCCTTCTGAACACCTGGGCCTGCCTGAGCCTGCGGACGTAAGAGAGGGTGTTATCGTGACAAAGATTGCAGCCCATGCAGCAGACCTGGCGAGAGGCAATCAGAAGGCCATCGAGCGTGACAGGGCTATGTCCGAATACAGAAAGGCCCTTGACTGGGAAGGACAGATCAAATGTGCCATCGATCCCGATAAGATCAGGAATTTCAGAAAAGAGAGAAACCTTCACAACGATGTGTGCAGCATGTGCGGCGAATTCTGCTCGATGAAGATCATGAAGGACTATTTGAAGAAATAGTAAATCATGATTCTTAATAGAATAAAAAATGGGTCTGCCGTGAACCATGAATTGATAACTGTGAATGTTTTACCAAAATATTTTACCAAATAATAATATGATTCGAAACAAATGAAAATTCAACGAAACTGGCAAATCCAAGTCTATACCGTATCTGCTCTTACCTCACAGATACGGCAATCAATTAACAGTCAATTCAAGGATGTGCTGGTTCAGGGAGAGATCTCCAATTTCAAGTTATATCCTTCGGGGCACCTTTATTTTACGCTGAAGGATGATAATGCAATGATAAAAGCCGTGGCCTTTAACTTTTGGGATAAATATCCGGAAAGCATGATAGAAGACGGTACAGCCGTCATCTGCAAAGGCAGGGTGGATGTATATGAAAAAAGAGGCGAGTACAGACTCCTAATCGATGCTATTGAGGTGCAGGGCCTTGGACTTTTGCAATTGAAATTTCAGAAACTTAAAGAAAAGTTGTTGAAAGAAGGACTTTTTGATGCTGAGCGGAAAAAACAGCTGCCCTTACTGCCGCAGGCAATCGGCATTGTGACTTCGCCTGCTGGTGCTGCTGTGCGGGATATACTGAAAGTTATATATGGAAAATATGAAAACATGTCTGTATTAATATACCCCGTTAAGGTACAGGGTGACGATGCATGTTATGAAATAGCTGAAGGGATTGATTATTTCAACAGAACAAAAGAGGTGGATGTCATCATTGTTGGCAGAGGTGGAGGGTCTCTGGAAGATTTGGCTCCCTTCAATGAGGAAATTGTTGCCAGATCCATATTCGCCTCGGAAATACCTGTTGTGTCAGCAGTGGGACATGAAGTGGACTTTACAATCGCCGATTTTGCCGCAGATTTAAGAGCGCCTACGCCGACAGCCGCCGCAGATATTGTTGTAAGAAATAAGACAGAGTTTATTGATGTAATCCTTGATATGGAGAAAAAATTGAAAAAGGGGATGAGCAGCAGGCTTGAAAAGTCGAGGTTTCTCCTTTACCAGGGCGCTACGGAACTGAGGGAGAAAAAAAGTCTATTTACAGATTACCGGATGTATCTGGACGAATTGCTGAACAACATGATGCACGGTTTTTCTATATATTTCAGGGATAAAAGAGTACAGGTCGAAACGCTTAGCCAGAGGATATCGGATTTGAATCCCGACAATATCTTAAGGAGGGGCTACAGTATTACAATAAAGAAGGACACAAAAGAAGTCATCGTCAACGCGGAGCAGATTGTAAAGGGAGAGGAACTGCTTGTAAAGCTCTACAAAGGTGAGGCCGATTGCACTGTCACGGATAAACGTCTGTAGCAGGAGAGGCTGGTATATGGGAAAACTTTACATAGATAAACGATATTTTGCTGACAGCAAAACAAGATGGGTGAGTTTTGAAACCGACGCCAGGCTGAAAAGAACAAAGAAAGATATATATGGAAAATGTGTTCCCTGCATAATGAACCTTTATGAACAGCTCATGGCGGGAAAAACGGAGATTGAACTTGGAAGTGCCTATAATTGCTGGAAAATAGTTGTCCTGATGAAGGACCTTGATGAATGCACAAGATTTTTATCCGAATTTGAGAAAGATATGCCCGAGGATATGTACATAAAAGGGCGATTCGGGTCCGGTGACGCAAACAAAAACACAAAAGTAATTGTTTTTAATACAGAAAACGAAACAGAAAAAAACCTTTTATATGATGCTCTTAAGGCATGCGCAGCGCAGATAAAACCCGAACCGCAAGTTATATATCACAAGGCATGTGCAGACCTCTACCACGAACTCCTCGGCAATTGGAGGCAATGGAGTGAAACTGCGCCGATAAAAAACCCTGACATGATTAAACCCATTGTGGACAGAATACGCAAAGTACTGTACTGGGAAAAAGAAGACCTGCCAACAGACCAGGAGAAGGGCGCGTAGAGACTAATTCCAATTCTAAATCAAGGCGCTATCATCGTTGGCTTCGTCCGGGTACCCACTTGTGGGTGTTCCTCCGACGTACTATTATAGTACGCCTACGTCCGGGTACCCGCTTGCGGGTGTTCCCTTGCCGCCTTGATTGCCCCGCAAGCTGAAGCGGGGTAAGTCATTGCATCCTTGATTTAGAATTGGACTAAGACTGAAAATATAGCGTTTCTGTTTAAAATGATGTTTCTAATTGCTGTATATATCAATGTTTTTTATTGCCCCTACAACCTCATCCGCTGTTTTTGCAGACTTTAAATACTGAAGAAGGTGTCTGTTCTGGCTTGCCCTGCTGCAGATGCCAAGGATATGTAACTGAACATCGGGAGTTTCTGCCGGAGAAAGTATGAGGAATATAAGTTCAATAGGATTTTTAGAGGATACGTCAGAGACGCCCTTTTTTGTAAGACCCAAGGCAATCAGTGGAACGGTCAGGCCGGGAACTCGTACATGAGGGAAGGCAACACCTTCATTGAAAAAAGTCGATCCCTGATCTTCTCTTTTTAAAACATTCCCCAGTAAAACATCGGGATCGCCTGCTCCGTTGTTTTTTGTAACAGCTTCAATAAGCGCCCTAAGAGCCGTCTCTTTCTGAACGGGTTGGTCCCATATGATAATTCTATCCGGTGAAAGAAGGTTGCTTAATGTTAACTGAGTTGTAGATGAAGAAGGAATTTCAGCAACCGGCTCGATTGCATATGATTCTTCGGATATTATTTGGCTGGATTTTGCAGGGGGAAATTCTTCTTCGCCTGTATTAAGTACGATTATTGTTATTCCCCCCGCGTTTTTAATAAGATTATTTAAAATATTTTTATTCCTGCCGAAGCGCTCCCAAAAAGGTTTTGCCTTTGACCTGCCTATCACAATATGACCCACACGATATTCCCTGGCAAATCTAAGGATTGTATCTGCTATATCTTCTCCTTTGTAGGTAAAGACCATTGCGCCAAGCTGTTTGGCCAGGGTTAATGTTTCGGAGATGTAGAGCTGAACCTGGACATCAATGGCAGTGGCTTCCTCAGAGGGCGTCTGAACGTAAACGGCATACCAGTTTCGATTGAATTTTCCTGCCAGACGTGAAGTGTAGCGCAGCAGTTTTTCGGTGTTTGGTCCGCGTGAACTGAGGCAGACCATGATTTGATCTGGCGTAGAGGGGATATCGTCTTCAGAAACCTCCCGTCTCCTCAAATCTATCTGGGATGCGAGTTCGCGAAGGGTGAGTTCCCGGAGCTTTTCAAGATTGGAAAAGGTGAAGAAATTTGTGAGAGCTGTCTGAACGCGGTCAACGGGGTATATCTTGCCTTCTTCAAGACGCCTTCTCAGGTCTTCGGCAGTGAGGTCAACATCAACGATCTGATCTGCCTCGGCAAGAACTGAATCGGGTAAACGTTCCCTGACCTTTACCCCGACAGCTTTTTCAACAATATTGTAAAGGCTTTCCAGGTGCTGAACATTCATTGTTGTAATAACATGAATACCTTCAGCAAGGATGTCCTGAACATCCTGATACCTTTTCGGGTTTCTGCTTCCCGGTACATTTGTATGGGCAAGCTCATCAATGAGGACAACTTGTGGTTTGCGGGCCAGGATAGCGTCGGGGTCCATGTCTTCAACTATAATTCCCCGATATTCCTGCTTTCGTCTTGGTATGGATTCCAACCCTTCGGCAATTTTGGCTGTTTCTGCGCGGCCGTGTGTTTCAAGAAGTCCGATAACAACATCGATGCCGTCTGCTTTGAGCCGCTGGCCTTCCTGAAGCATTTGACAGGTTTTCCCGACTCCCGCGCAATATCCGAGATAAACCTTCAGCCTTCCACGTTGGGAGCGTCGGATTAGCCTGAGGAAAGATGCAGCTCTGTCTTCAGTCATTAATTATGTTACCTTCGTTTTTGTGCAATGTTCTTCTCCATCACTAAAAAACATCATTATTTTAATGTGCCGTCAAGTCCCATATTCAGCATGAGTACATTTACCCTCGATTCGCCGAGTATTCCAAGATCACGACCTTCGGTGTGTTTCTCAATCTCTTTGAGGACACTATTAGTACTCAGGCCCCGTGTTTTTGCTATTCGTGTTGCCTGAAGCAGGGCATTTTCTACGCTGACATGAGGATCAAGGCCGCTGGCCGATGCAGTGACGGCGTCGGCAGGAATGAGGCTGTCAGGACCCAGGCTGTTTTCAGAGCGATAATCGACGACCCGTTGCTTTGTTGCGTCTATAAATTTTTGTGAGGTTGGTCCAAGATTGCTCCCGCCTGAGTTGGCGGGATCATGGCCCTGGCCTGCTGAGGACGGACGGGGGTGAAAATATTTGGGACTTGCAAATCCCTGTGAAATAAGGCTTGACCCGGCAATCTTGCCTTCTCGCATGACCAGGGAGCCGTTGGCTTTTGCCGGGAAAATGCCCTGGCCCAAAAGCCATACCAGCAGTGGGTAAATTCCGCACAGGAGAACAGCAAGGGATGCTGTAGCGATTAAAGAGATGCGAAGCTCAATGAGTAAGTTTTTCATGTTCCTTTTCTCCTCCTCATCCTATATAAGATGAAGTGCGTTTATGATAATGTCGACCAGTTTTATGCCTGGAAAAGGT
>JAPLKB010000014.1 GCA_026388275.1 Pseudomonadota bacterium | reverse complement strand
GGTTATGGAACAAATCCCTTTCTGGTTAGAGGATTACAATGAATATCATCCCCATAAGGGATTGAAAATGAAATCACCGAGAGAGCACAGGAGAGCATTAGATAAGTTAGAAGAGTGTCCGGTTTAATAGGGGCAACTCCATGTTGCAATGTTCACTTCTGGAACATCAACCTCCCTTAAAATAGCATCGGGAGTATATTGCAAGGCAAATAAAAAACCGTAACAAATATAAAAGGTTCATTTGATTCTGGCATATTTTAGATATTAACAAAAATGAAATAATGACCTTTTTCTAGAAGCCCTCATTATTATACCACCTCTAAAGTTAGTTTCTCCAATATAGAATTTTCTTTGCCGGGGATAACCGATACTTATCTTAATAAAAAATTTTGGTTAATTAATAAAGGCAGATTCATATCAATTCGGTTTCAAGCATAAAACGTGGTGGTGGCGAGCCAACGCAGGAGTACGTGAATAGTAAATCGAGGAGGAGGCAACAAAGTTATATGATTGAAGGTGAATTGATATCAGCTTCTGTATGAAGCGTTAATTTTAATATAATCATAAGTCAAATCAGTTGTATATATATCATATGACGCCTTGCCATCGTGAAGATTTACGATAAGTTCAACCTCTTTTTTGTCCATGCGTTTTTTCATCGCCTGTTCATCAAAAGGCACTTCAACTCCTTCTTTTACAAGTATCTCCCCCTGCAGGATAATCTCCACCTTTGATGGCTGAACGGGAACATCGGCATCACCCACTGCAGCTATCACTCTCCCCCAGTTCGGATCACATCCGAAAAATGCCGTTTTTGTAAGAGGGGATATAGCAATCCTTCTTGCTATTTTTTCGGCATATTCTTTTTTTTTGGCGCCGGTTACTGTTATATGTATGACCCGTGTTGCCCCTTCTCCATCTTTTACGATCATCAAGGAAAGCTCTCTCATAACTGACAAAAGATTTTCTTTAAAAGCCGCCAGCCCTGACAGATCTTCGTCACCGCTTTTTGTGAAGAGCATTACAGTATCGTTAGTGCTGCACTCGCCATCAATGGTAATATGTTCAAATGTCTCCTTTCCTGCGCTGGCAAATACCTTTTTTATAATGCCGGGTGCTATCGGATAATCAGTAAATACAAAAGAAAGCATCGTTGCAAAAAGAGGGTTTATCATGCCTGCACCTTTTGCCACACCTACTATATTGTAATCCTTCTTTCCATAAAATGTTTCATGTACAATTTTCGGAAAGGTATCTGTTGTCATGATTGACTGTGCAAAAACTTCCGGGCGATTTGTTTTCAGGTTTTTTAAGAGTACCGGCAATGCTCGTATAATAGTGGCAACCGGAAGTCTCCTACCAATAACGCCTGTTGATGCAAAAAGAACCTTCTCTTTTTCGATCCCGAGCATTGAAGATAACTCCTGTCCGATAATATGAAGGTCAGTCACCCCTTCTTTACCTGTACAGGCATTAGCACACCCGCTGTTTGCCAGCAGTGCCCTTACGGGTTTGCCGTCTACTTTTCTGTCGTAGAGTATATGTGCTGCCTTGACCTTGTTCCTCGTATAAAGGGACAAAACATGCATATCTTCTTTGAAAAGGACAAGTCCCAGATCAAGACCCTTTGCCTTAATGCCGGATGCTATCCCGGCAAATTCTATCCCGGAGATCATACATTACTCCTATATAATGAGAATTTATATCCGCACTTTTTGGTGTGCTTTAAATCCTTTGTCCCGATAACTTTTGCAAATACGGGCCAAATGGGCATTTTGTGTTCTTCAACGCTCAGCGTCCGCAGCACTTTTTATACTTCTTCCCGCTGCCGCAAGGGCAGAGATCGTTCCTTCCTATTTTTTTATCTTTCTGTGTTTCATTTTGCTGCAAAGCAGTTCCATCACCTCTATTCATAAATATTACAGGCTCCTCATGGACCAATTCTTCTTTTGCAGGCTGCACCGCATACAGTTTCTTTACTGTATCGAGTTTTACTTCATCCAGCATATCAAGAAACAATTCAAAACTCTCTCTCTGGTATTCCCTGAGAGGGTCTTTCTGACCATATCCTCTGAGGCCGATCCCCTCCTTCAAGTGGTCAAGAGACAGGAGGTGCTCTTTCCAATGGGCATCAAGGGAATGTAAGTTAATAAACCGTTCTAAAGCTCTTATTTCATCCTTGCCGAAATTCTCCTCTTTATTTTTGTAAACGTTGAAAACCTTTTCTCTTACCATGTCAAAAAAACCTGCTCTGGTAATGGTTTTAAAGTCTATTGGATCAAGGTCGATATGGAAAAAGAAGGTTTCATATATCCGCATTTTTAAAGTGGCAATATCCCACTCTTCAGGGTATACCTTTTCAGGGGCATATTCATTGACAAGCCCCTCACAGATTTCATCAATCATGTTGACTATCTGTTCCCGGACATCGGTATTGTCCATCATCTCCATTCTCATTCCATAAACGGTTTCTCTCTGTTTGTTCATCACATTGTCATACTCAAGGAGGTATTTTCTTATTTCAAAATTGTGTCCCTCAACCCTGTTCTGTGCATTTTCTATGGCCTTGGTTATAAAGGGGTGTTCAATAGGCATATCCTCCGTCATACCGAGCTTCCCGAGCATGGGTGAAACCTTCTCGGAACCAAAGATCCTCATAATTTCATCTTCCAGAGAGACATAAAACCTTGAAGAACCGGGGTCGCCCTGCCTGCCTGATCTCCCCCTTAGTTGATTGTCAATCCTTCTCGATTCATGCCTTTCCGTGCCAAGAATATGAAGGCCTCCAAGCCTTATAACTTCTGCTTTATCTTTTTCACAACTTTTCTTCGCTTCGATCAGCGCCTGTTCAAACTCTTCAGTTCCTTTCCGCCCTTTACACATGCTGAGGGCAAGGAATTCAGGATTGCCTCCGAGGAGAATATCCGTACCCCTTCCTGCCATATTTGTGGATATAGTGACTGCCTTGAGACTTCCTGCCTGGGCGACAATTTCTGCCTCCCTCTCATGAATCTTGGCATTAAGTACATGATGGGGTACGCCTTTCCTTTTTAACATCTCCGATACCCGCTCCGATTTATCAATAGACAGAGTTCCAACAAGCACGGGCCTTCCCTGCTTATAAAACTCCTCGATCTCGTTCACAACAGCCTTGAATTTTTCTTTCTCTGTTCTGTAAACAACATCGGGATAGTTGGTTCTTATGAGCTGTCTGTTTGTCGGTATTACCATAACATCAAGGTTGTAGATCTTTTTGAACTCGACCGCCTCGGTATCGGCAGTGCCTGTCATGCCTGCAAGTTTCTTGTACATCCTGAAGTAATTCTGAAAGGTTACTGTTGCAAGGGTTTGATTTTCTCCCTCAATCTTCACATTCTCTTTTGCTTCCAGAGCCTGGTGAAGCCCGTCGCTGAAGCGCCTGCCCGACATTAGCCTGCCTGTAAATTCATCAACAATAACAACCTTCCCATCTTTCACTATATAATCTACATCCCTGGTAAACAGGTTATGGGCCTTTAAGGCCTGATTAACATGGTGCAGGAGATCAACGTACTTCGGATCATAGAGGTTATCAATATTGATAAGCCGTTCGATCTTAGCAACACCTTCTTCTGTCAGATAGGCGCTTCTTGCCTTCTCGTCAATCATGAAATCCTTATCTTTTTTGAGTTGATGCATGAACCTGTTGATCTTGTAATATTTGTCCGTAGATTCTTCTGAAGCGCCGGAAATAATAAGTGGTGTCCGTGCCTCGTCTACGAGTATGCTATCTACCTCGTCAACGATTGCAAAGTTATAATCCCTCTGGGCACAGTCCTCAAGGGAATATTTCATGTTGTCCCTTAAATAGTCAAAACCGAATTCGTTGTTTGTCCCATATGTTACATCGCAGGCATAGGCAATCTTCCTCTCATCATCATCCAGCGGATTAAGGATTACGCCCACTGAGAGGCCAAGAAATGTGTAAACAGGGCCCATCCATTCAGCATCCCTCTTTGCAAGGTAGTCATTCACAGTAACCAAATGAACGCCAAGGCCTGTAAGGGCATTTAAATATACGGGCAGGGTAGCAACAAGGGTCTTGCCTTCGCCCGTCGCCATCTCGGCAATCTTCCCTTCATGAAGGACAACACCGCCGATAATCTGCACATCAAAGTGCCTCATATTGATTACCCGCCTTGCTGTCTCTCGTACGGTTGCAAATACCTCCGGAAGAATTACATCGAGACTTGCACCCTGTTCTATCCTTTCTTTAAATAACGGGGTCTGCCGTTTCAGTTCATCATCGGAAAAGTTCCTAAACTTCTCTTCGAAGCTTGCCACCTGTTCCACAATGGGCTGAATCCTCTTCAATTCCCGTTCGTTCTTAGTGCCTATGATTTTTTTAATAAAATTACTAATCATGATTATATGTATTGAATTCGGACAGAGCGCAGGACAACGGGTCTTTGAACCTTTTTTCCATAATACGCTCTATGCGGTATCAGTCTCTCAATGTTGCTACAAGCCTTTCAGGATGCAAAACGACGTTCAGAGCGTGTGTAATATCTTTAACAACAAGATCAGCTTCTTTTAATATATCCTTTGAACAACCTTCATCCCCGATAACTCCAATTCCAAGCGATGCTTCTTTAAGCATCATTACATCATTTGCCCCGTTCCCGATAGCCACAACCTTTTCAGGCCCAAGTTCTTTAATTATCCTTGCCTTCTCAACGCCGCTTCCTTCTTTTTTTACCTTGAGAACTTTAAAGCCTATTATGTTGACTTCATTATCAACGTTCTCGTAAGAATCTGCCGTTATTATAAATATTTTTATATATCTTGAAACTTTTTCAAGTAATTCTTTAACCCCTTCTTTAAGCTTCCCGTCAGTGGCACAGGTCCCGTTATAATCAATAACAAGATATTCTATGTCAAGATCGCCCCATCCGGGAATGGAAACACTTATCATACTTTCACCTCCAAGTTTTTATCAGCGAATTATTGTAACATAATTGAACAGTTAAAAAACTATAATTTTTCATATTCCGGCGTTAGTCTTCAAAGATTTTGTCGGAAGATGGTGATAAATCAAAAGCGGCTATCAGCTCCATTGGCTCTTTTTGCTTGATTTTATCCCAAATAGTATTAAACTCTTGCCTATGAAAACAAACCAGCCCAAAATCCAAAACCTGACGAATAACATTACCCGAAATAATGGCCCATGGCAGATTGATTGCATCATATATGATTGTGACGGGGTGCTCTTTGACTCCCTTGAAACAAACTACAGACTATACAACCACATAGCGGTATCTATGGGGAGGTTTCCCATTTCAAAAGCTGAACTTCATTACTGCCACACTCATACCGTCTTTGAATCTATTCATATTCTTTTTCAGGATAATAAGGAATTGGAAAAAAAAGCCCTGGATTTTTGGAAAAACGATCTCAACTTTAGTGATTTTCTCGTACACCTCAAAATGGAACCCAATCTTCTTGAAACATTAACTATATTAAAGGAGAGAGGTATATTGCTGGCTATAAGCACAAACAGGACCACAACAATGAAAAACATTATGGTACAATTTGGTCTTACGCCTTATTTTGATATGGTGGTTACTGCGCTGGATGTAAAACCTAAACCCGATCCTGAGTCTGTAGAAAAAATATTGCAGACATTAAACATAAACCGGGAGAGAGTTCTATATATTGGAGATTCCGAGGTTGACGGAAAGACTGCAGCTTCTTCAGGTGTTAAATTTATCGCATACAAAAACAGTAAAATACCGGCAGACGGTTTTATAGATGATCATCTTGATTTGTTATCGTCTCTTTGTGATGGGAAGAATTAGCGTTATCAAGAATAATCTTTTTTCTCCGAAGTAGCGTATATACCGGTCCAGACAGAAGATACATAAAAGGCAGCCCGAAAAGCGTTACTTCATGTTCCGTAGATATCACTACAATAAGCAGAATAGCAGCAACAGTGGAACGAAAAGGCCTTCCCCTGAAAAATGTCATATCCTTGAAACTTGCATACCGTACATCGCTTACCATTAGAAATGCAAGGATATATATCAGGATAGGCATAAGGATTGTCTTAAGGTCCATGCCCCAGTGACCAAGCCAGGAGCTGAAGAGTACGCTGCCTGCAATAGTTGTAGCTGCAGCAGGTATGGGAAGTCCCAGAAACTGATTTTTCTGCATCCCGTCGGATTGTATGTTGAATCGCGCGAGTCTCAGGGCGCCGCATGCCACATAGAGGAATGCAGCCAGCCACCCGAATCTTCCGTACCCTTTAAGCGCCCATATGTATACAAGAAGTCCCGGCGCCACACCAAAGGCTATTAGGTCCGACAGAGAATCATACTCAACGCCGAAACGGCTGGTTGAGCCTGTCATACGGGCTACACGCCCGTCCAGCATATCAAAAATACTTGATACAAATATAGCAATAGCAGCATAGGTGAATTTTTTATCGATAGTCGCAATAATAGAATAAAATCCTGCAAAAAGGCTGACAGATGTCAGAAGGTTCGGCAAGATATATATTCCTTTACTCCTTCTTCGCCTCATGCACACTCCTGTTTTTTTGCCAGAACAGTTACCCCGGCTTTTACTTTATTTCCTGATGATACCACAATATCATATCCTTTTGGAATGCAAATGTCCACCCTGGACCCGAAGGCAATGATACCAACGGGGTCGCCTTTTTTCACAAGATCTCCTTCCTTTACATAGGAGGTAATGCGCCTTGCAAGAAAACCTGCCACCTGTACAAGGAGAACTCTCTCTTCGCCCTTGCATTCAATAAGGATATAGTTTCTTTCATTTTCTTTGTCTATATCCTTCTTGAATGCAAGGGCGAAATCTCCCCTCCTGTGCTCAACTTTCACAACTTTCCCTTCGCAGGGAGCCCTGTTAACATGAACATCGGTCAGAGACATGAATATGCTGACCCTTTGTGATATCCTGTCCAAAAATTCGCCTTTTTCTATTTCCCTGACCTCCATAACCTTCCCGTCGGCAGGTGAAATAAACTCGTCCTGATTGTCAGAATGATGTCTTTTCGGATTTCTAAAAAAAAACAGACAGAAAAAAAAGAAAAAGCACAAAACAAAGGCAGGCACATTAAGATCAAGTAGAAAAAACAGGATTGCAAGAACGAGGGAAAGGGTTATCAGAGTTAACCCCTCCCTCGCAACAGGCATTTGCCTCAATCTTTTCTCCCGATCCAACCCATCATTGACCGTAATTGTTTTCCTACCTTTTCTATCAGATGCTCGTTTTCGATTCTTTTCAGAGAGCTATATACAGGTCTTCCTGCCATATTTTCAAGAATCCATTCTTTTGCAAATTCTCCACTTTGAATTTCATCAAGAATTAACCTCATCTCTTCCCGTGTTTCCTCAGATATTACCCTTTTTCCTCTTGTAATATCGCCATATTCCGCGGTATCACTGATAGAATAACGCATATTGGCTATACCGCCTTCATAGATCAAATCCACGATAAGTTTCAATTCATGGAGACATTCGAAGTAGGCGATCTCAGGCTGATAACCTGCTTCTACCAGCGTATCGAATCCTGCCTTGATAAGTTCTGAAGCGCCGCCGCAAAGCACTGCCTGTTCACCGAAAAGATCAGTTTCGGTCTCTTCCGCAAATGTGGTTTCGATAACACCGGCTCTTGTCGCACCAATACCTTTTGCATAAGCAAGTGCTTTTTTCTTTGCCTTTCCTGAAGCATCCTGATAAATAGCTATTAATGAGGGAACACCTGCACCTCTTTCGAATTCCCTTCTTACAAGATGTCCCGGGCCTTTAGGCGCTACCATAATGACATCAACATCGGCCGGAGGCACAATCTGATTGTAATGAATGTTGAACCCGTGTGAAAACACAAGAGTTTTCCCTTTTTTCATGTTTTTTTCTATCTCGTTTTGATACAGTGTTGCCTGGAGATTATCCTGAGCAAGTATCTGGATAATATTTGCTTCTTTTGATGCTTGCGTTGCGGAAACAGGTTTGAAACCATGATCTTTTGCAATCTTATAGTTCGGAGTTCCCTCAAGCTCTGCAACGATGACATCAACACCGCTGTCCCTCAGGTTTTGCGCCTGGGAATGTCCCTGACTTCCATAACCGATAATAGCCACCTTAGAGCCTTTTAAAACCCCAAGGTCTGCGTCTTTATCATAATACATTTTTGCCATCTTCTCCTCCTTTTGAGTGTTTTTCACTCGCTTTTATAGTCTTATCCCCTCTTATCATAGCTATCGGTCCCGTCCTTACAAGTTCCTTAATCCCAAGCGGTTTTATAAGGTTTAAGAATGCCTTTATTTTTTCTTCGTCCCCGGTAATCATGATTGTATACGTCTTTAAAGAAACATCAATAATCTTTCCTCTGAATATTTCTGTCATCCTCAGCAATTCTTCCCTTGTTTTTTCATCGGCATGAACTTTTACAAGAACCATTTCACGGGAAACATAATCCAAGCCTTGAAAATCTATTACTTTGATAACATTGATCAATTTGTTCAACTGCTTTAATATCTGTTCAAGAATAGCATCATTGCCGTTTGTCACAATAGTCATTGTGGAAATAGTAGGGTCAAGGGTCTCAGCCACACAGAGACTTTCAATATTGAAGCCCCTGCCGCTGAATAGACCTGCAATTCTCGAAAGTACGCCAAATTCATTTTCAACTAGTACAGATATGGTATGTCTCAAAGTCTTTCCTCCTAAACAAGAAGCATTTCACTTAACGGCGCACCGGCAGGCACCATAGGATAGACGCTTTCATCCGGGTTTATCCGGACATCAATCAATGTCGGTCTGCCGTTCTGAAAGGCTTCCTTTAAAACCGTTTCTACCTCGTCCTCCTTTTCTATCCTGTACCCGGCTGCTCCATATGCCTCTGCAAGCTTTACGAAGTCAGGGGCATGGTCCATCTGTGTCCAGTTATATCGTTTTTCATAAAAAAGCTCCTGCCATTGTCTTACCATACCGAGATATCTATTATTCAATATGACGACCTTAACAGGCAAATTGAACTGGACTGCAGTTGCAAGCTCCTGAATATTCATCTGGATGCTCCCGTCACCGGCCATATTTATAACAAGCTTATCAGGAAAAGCCACCTGGGCGCCGATACTTGCCGGGAACCCGTAGCCCATGGTGCCGAGACCTCCTGATGTTAAAATGCTTCTCGGCTTTAAAAATTTATAAAACTGGGCTGTCCACATCTGGTTCTGTCCTACTTCTGTTGCAATTATTGCCTTTCCTTTTGTAAGCTCGAATATCTTCTCGATAACATATTGCGGTTTCAATGTGCCGTCTTTTAAATAAGTAAGGGGATATTCTTTCTGCCATTTCTTTGTCTGTTTGGTCCATTCGGAAATTGATGCAGGATAATCCTTGGTGTCTTCTTTGTCTTCTTCGATAAAATCCAGCATTTTTTTGAGCACATGTCTTGAATCGCCGACTATTGGAATATCTACTTTAATATTTTTGCTGATAGAAGTAGGGTCAATATCAACATGGATGATCTTTGCATGGGCCGCAAACTCATCCACCTTGCCCGTTGCCCTGTCGTCAAACCTTGCACCAACTGCAATTACCACATCCGATTCTGTTATTGCCATATTTGCCGCATACGTTCCGTGCATACCGAGCATACCGAGGAACAGGGGGTGATTGCCGGGAAAACCGCCAAGGCCCATCAGTGTGTTTGTTACCGGTATAGAAAGTTTTTCAGCGAATTTAAGAAGCTCTGCAGATGCGCCTGATGAAATAATGCCGCCGCCAGTGTAAAGTACCGGCCGTTTTGAAGATGCTATCAGCTTTATCGCCTTTTTTATCTGACCTGCATGTCCTATATATGTAGGTTTATAACTGCGGATTGACACCTTGTCAGTGTATTTGAATTCCCCTATATTTGCAGAAACATCTTTCGGTATATCAACAAGGACAGGTCCCGGTCTTCCGGATCTTGCAATATAAAAAGCCTCTTTTATAATCCTTGCAAGATCATTTACATCTCTTACAAGATAACTATGCTTTGTACAGGGTCTTGTAATGCCTATAATATCGGCTTCCTGAAAGGCATCATTTCCGATGAGCATTGTGTTGACCTGACAGGAAAATATTACGAGCGGGATAGAATCCATATACGCAGTGGCAATACCGGTAACCGTATTTGTTGCACCAGGACCTGATGTTACAAGAGATACCCCGACCTTGCCCGAGGCCCTTGAATAGCCGTCTGAGGCGTGTACCGCACCCTGTTCGTGCCTTACTATAATCTGCTTAATATCGGAAGCATAGTAAAGTGCATCGGTGATATACAGAGTTGCTCCGCCCGGATAACAGAAAATAGTATCCACCCCTTCCATTCTCAGGGACTCAATAAAAATTTGTGCTCCTGTTTTTTTCAATTACTTCTCCTCTTTGTTTATTACTTCTTTCATTCTTTCCATAACGTCTTTAAGAAAAAGTTTTTTCTTCTTCAAAACTTTTATTTCCAATTCTTCCTGTGCGGTGAGATAAGGCTTCCTGAGCAGCATTAGCAGCCTTCTATCGAGCGTTGTGTGCTGGTCTCTCGCTCTTTTGTATATATCCTCTTTTGTTTCGCTCTCTTTCATTAATGTGCAAACTGATATGGTATAAAAAATATTGAAAAATGTCAAATATTAGAATATAAAATCTTATTACCCGGTGATTAGTTGAAGAATATTTGCAGATTATATGTTGCATGTTCCAAACTTTAACCTGAAGCTTATAATAATTACAATTTTCTATTTATGAAAGCAATTATAATCATTCTCACATGCTGTGTCCTGTTTATTCAAAATCTGGGAGGAATTGCGCTCTGGGATCCAGATGAACCAAGACAGGCAATCATGGCAAGAGAAATGATGGATAGAAAAGATTATATACACCCTTATTTAAACGGAAAACCCTATCTCGAAAAACCGCCCTTCTATCCATGGATGATTATTGCTGCATCAAAACTTAAGGGTACAGTTAGTGAATTTTCATCAAGACTGCCGGCTGCATTATCCGCTACACTGCTTGTACTTATAACATATTTACTCGGCTGCTCTTTGGCAAACCCGTTGACGGGGTTTCTTTCAGCCTTGATTCTCGCTTTAAATTACCAGTTTCTCTCCAATGCACGCGAATCTGTAATGGATATGACCTTTGCGTGCTTTATCGGGCTTACCATATTTATTAATTACATATGTATTACTAAGGGAAAGAGATTTTTATTCATGCTGTCCTTTATCCCTGCCGCTCTGGGGATACTTACAAAAGGGCCTGCCGGTCTTGTTCTGCCGGCCTTGGTGACCTTTTTTTACCTGATCAGCAGGAAGGAATTGAAAAGATTCATACTGCCTCTGACAGCAGGGTGCATCATATCTGCTGCACTCTCTTCAATATGGTTTTTTCTTGCAGGCCAGGAATATATAAAAGAATTTATCTTCAGGCAGAATCTAACCCGTTACACAAACGCCTTCGACCATATAGAAACTTTATACTATTATTTCCACAAGCTCTTTATTAATTTTCTTCCCTGGAGTATCCTGCTCCTTTTTGCAATCTACCATGCAATTAAAAGAAAAATATGGTTTCCCTTCATATGGTTTATCGTTATTTTCCTCTTTTTTGAGTTTTCGACAAGCAAGAGGGCTATATACCTTCTGTCCTGTTATCCTGCCTGTGCATTATTGTGCGGTATCTATATAAAGGATAAGTGGTCATGGCTGCTGGCAAATCCTATAACAAATATTCTAATCGGAATTTTTGCTTTTCTCCTGTTCATAATGCCCATTTCAGCTGTTTTTGTACTCAATACCATGAGCCTCCCTGTAATCAATTTTTTTAAGCAAGAGTCCCCTGTCATTTATTTTTATATAACCGTTCTTATTCTTACAGGCGGAATATTCTTATTTTCTGCAGCCAAAAAATCATATAAGATAACCCTTTCAGCATTATTCTTTTATTTTGTTGTTACCGCTTTTTTTTACAGCAACCTATACATGCCTGTAATGGATAAAAACTTCAAATCTCCACGAATGATAACAGAAAAGATAGGCAGCCTGAAAGAAGGCAAGGATGTCTATACATACGGTTTTTCTTCGGCAGGAATCATTTTCTACGTTGGTAAACCGATACAAATATTCAGTAATATAAACGAGATAAAGGATAAAAAAAATGATATACTTCTCATCGTAGAAGACGAGCAGTCTCAACATATGGAAAAAGACCTGAACTTACTGTTTTTACCGGTAAGGAAGGCTCGTTACGAAAAAGAAAACTATACGATTTATGTGAGGAAAGATGGAAGATAAGCCATATATCTCTGTGCTGGTCCCTGTATTGAATGAGGAAGAATCCCTCCGGGAGCTGCAGGAAAGACTGCAAAAAACACTCGAAAGCATAAAAAAACCTTATGAAATTATATATACAAACGATGGGAGTATTGACGGCACTCAGAACATTCTGGAAGAGTTTCATGACCGCTATCCCGGCGTTAAGATTATCGAGTTTAACAGAAACTACGGCCAGCATATGGCTCTTTTTGCGGCTTTCGGTTATGCAAAAGGCGATATTATTGTCACAATAGATGCAGATTTACAGAACCCTCCCGAGGAGATCCCGAAACTTATACGAAAAATAGAAGAAGGCTACGAAGTTGTAGGCACATACAGAAAACAACGGAAAGATTCACTTTTCAGAAGACTCGCATCAATTATTGTAAACAAAATCACATCAAAACTTGTGGGTGTTAAGTTGAAAGACTATGGATGTATGTTAAGGGCATACAGGCGAAACATAATTGACAATATCAACATGTGTCCGGAGTCATCGAGTTTCATACCTGCCCTGGCAAATACATTCGCCAGAAATATTGTTGAAATAGAAGTAGAACATGAGGAAAGAAAAAAAGGAACAACAAAATACAGTCTTTTCCGGCTCCTTCGACTGAATTTTGACCTTATGACAAGCTTTTCTTTACTGCCGATCCAGTTTATAGGCGTACTTGGCATTCTAATAGCCTTTATGGGGCTGGTTTTCGCCCTATACCTCATTGCGAGAAGGTTTATCGTAGGCCCTGAAGTGGAAGGCACATTCACCCTTTTCGGTATATTGTTCTTTTTTATAGGTATACAGATATTTGCGCTGGGCATCATAGGCGAATATATCGGAAGAATATACCAGGAAGTCAGAAGAAGGCCAAGGTTTATCATTAAAAGAGAGTTCTTATGAGGGTTGTGGTATTCGGATACCACGAGATAGGCTATGTATGTCTTGATGAATTGATAAAATTCGGCGTCGAAACGCTTTGTCTCGTCACCCATGAGGATGCACCCGGAGAGGAGATATGGTTCAGAAAACCAACGGCCATTGCGAAGCAATACAACATCCCCGTATACACACCTGAGACGTTGGACAATACATGGATTGAGCTTATAAAGTCTCTCTCGCCCGATATTATCTTTTCCTTTTACTATAGAAATATGATACGCAAAGAGATCCTTGATATTCCAAAAATCGGGGCATTTAACCTCCACGGATCATTGCTTCCAAAATTCAGAGGAAGATGTCCTGTAAACTGGGTATTGATAGCAGGAGAGAAAAGAACCGGCGTTACCCTCCATTACATGGTCGAAAAACCTGATGCCGGAGACATTGTGGCTCAGAAGGCATGCGAAATAACATTCGATGATACTGCATATACTACATTTAAAAAGATGGCCGATGCAGCAAGGCTGCTCATGCAGGAAGTTCTGCCTCAATTCAGAGACGGCACATTTAAGGGTGTTCCGCAGACCGGTACCTCTTCTTATTTCGGTGGCAGGAAGCCGGAAGACGGCCTGATTTCATGGAACAATGATGCTCTATCTATCTACAATCTATCACGTGCTGTGACACATCCCTATCCAGGCGCATTCACATATCTCGACGGCAAAAAACTCTATGTATGGCAGGCTTATCCGGAAGCAACAAAGGTAAATGCAGAACCAGGTAAAATCATCTCTGAGAAACCGCTTACAGTCAATACAGGCAACGGTATACTAAAAATGCTAAGAGTGCAGATGGAGGGAGAAGAAGAGATGGACAGTGAACAGTTTGTCCGTGTACATGATTTGGAAAATATAATTCTTGGAGGTAGCTTTTGAAGATATTAATACTTGGAGTAAACGGATTTATCGGCAACAGCCTTGCATCGCAGATACTTAAAGAAAAAGATTGGGAAGTATACGGTATGGACATAAGAGACGATAAGCTCGATGCCTGCCTTGGGGACAAACGTTTCCATTTTGTGGAAGGCGATATATCAATCAACAAGGAATGGATAGAATATCATGTAAAGAAATGCGATGTAGTTCTTCCCCTTGTTGCAATAGCAACGCCCGCAACATACGTAAAAGATCCTCTCAAAGTTTTCAAGCTTGATTTCGAAGAAAATCTGAATGTTGTGAGATTATGCGTTAAGTACGAAAAAAGACTTCTTTTTCCATCCACATCAGAAGTATACGGCATGTGCACGGACAAGGAATTCAATGAAGATGAAAGTGTCCTCATGTTAGGCCCCATAAGGATGCAGCGGTGGATCTACAGCTCATCTAAACAGCTCCTTGACAGGGTTATATGGGCATACGGATTCCAGCATGGTCTGAAATTTACCCTGTTCCGGCCCTTCAATTGGATAGGACCAAAGCTTGACGAGCTGATCACTGACTCTGAGAAAGAGGGAAGTTCAAGGGTTGTTACCCAGTTTATAAGCAACCTTTTTCTTGGCGAATCCATTAAACTTGTAGATGGCGGATTGCAGCGCAGGTGCTTCACATATATAGACGATGGCACAGATTGTCTCATGAAAATTATCGAAAACAAAGACGGGAAATACGACGGCGAGATATTCAATATCGGAAACCCGAAAAATGAAGCCACGATAAAAGACCTTGCATATAAATTGAAAGAGATGTTCGTAAATCATCCTTCAACAAAAAATATTACAAAACATTCTGAAATTGTTGAGACATTTTCTAAGGATTACTACGGTGAAGGCTATCAGGATATTGATTTCAGGGTGCCTTCAATTAAAAAAGCAAAAACTATCATAGGTTGGGAACCGAAAGTTGACCTTGATACGGCCTTGAAAAAGACACTTGAGTATTACCTTGAATTAAATCAGAAAACGGGGTGTTAACTCAGGCATAATAACGTTCATGGAAGATGAATTTAATCTCCTGGAGAAGTGTGAACTTTGCCCGCGAAGATGCAAAGCGGCAAGGATCAGAGGTGAAAAAGGGTACTGCAGTATAGCAAATGAGATTGTCATTGCCCATTACGGGCCGCATTACGGGGAAGAACCGCCTATCTCCGGTATAAATGGTTCGGGCACGATCTTTTTTTCCTCCTGCAATCTAAGCTGTATATTCTGCCAGAATTACCAGATAAGCCAGTACAGAGAAGGCGAACCCTATACCATTGAAGAGCTTGTTGAAATCTTCATACTGCTTGAAAAACAGGGCTGCCATAACATTAATCTTGTAAGCCCTACACCTTATATACCTTTTATTGCTGCAGCAATAAAAAAAGCAAGGTTAAGGGGACTTGGTATTCCTTTTGTCTACAATACAAACGCCTATGAAAATGTAGAGGCATTGAAAACGCTGGATGGTCTTATAGAGATTTATATGCCCGACTTTAAATACTGGCACGCAGGCGTAGCAAAAAATCTCTCCAATGTGCCCGTTGATAAAAGTTATCCTGAATATGCGGCAGCAGCGATCCTTGAGATGAAAAGACAGGTGGGAATTCTGACGATAAAAAACAACATTGCAACAAGAGGCTTACTGGTAAGACACCTTGTACTGCCTGGGAATCTGGCAGGCTCCGACAAAATTATAGAATGGATACGGGACAACCTCGGAACAGACACCTTTATCAGTCTCATGTCTCAGTATTATCCTGTGCATAAGGCCGGTCAATACCCAATGATGAACAGAAGAATAAAACACGGGGAGTATGGCAGACTGACAGACCTTCTGGTAAAAGAAGGTTTTAAAAACGTTTTTATCCAGAAGCTTGAAAGCGCCCCTCTTTTTGTGCCTGATTTTGAAAAAGAAGAACCCTTCGGGGACAAGGGGCGATAAAAAGCGGGAGAGTACGGGTAAGCCTGGACATCCACCCACCCACCAGCCGATGCTAATGACATATCAGGGTTTAAATTTTATTTGCTCCACTAAAAAATTCTCCTTGACAAAAAAACATCCGCATTATATAAATTGCTACTATATATAGTATATATTTTTAGTAAACATACTAAATATTGGGTGAAACCAGCATTAGTTAAGTAATTTATTATTAACAGTTTCTAACAGGGGTTTAATTAGTTTTTCTAAAAAAATAGGGGGTTAAATGGAAACAACAGATATAAATCTTTTTGTAAGAACCTCAGAAGAAACAATATCCGATTGGAATAGATCGAAAATAACTGATGCCCTGATAAGGGAGACGTATATAGACTATGATACGGCAAACGAAATCAGCAAAGAAGTGGAACGGATGATATGGAAATCAGAGGTAAAGATGGTAACTGCCCCACTCATCAGGGAGCTCGTAAACGCAAAACTTATAGAAAAAGGGCTTGAAAATGAACGAAAAAAGCATACAAGACTCGGTATGCCCATGTATGATGTGGATAGCCTCATCCTCCATCCGAACAAAGAAAACGCTAACGTCCCCCATGGACCGGAGGCAACCAACCTTACACTTGCAGAAAATATTAAAAAAGAATATGCATTACTTTCGGTGTTTTCACAGGATGTAGCAGACGCACATATGAATGGCGATATACATCTTCACGACCTTGGTTTTATCGATAGACCGTATTGCAGCGGACAATCGTTGGAATATATCAAGAAGTTCGGACTTAATCTCCCACATTCTTTATCCATGGCAAAACCTGCAAAACACCCTGAGGTGCTTCTTGCCCATCTTGTAAAATTTGCTGCTGCGCTTCAGAGCAACTTTGCAGGAGCAATAGGGTGGGATGCAATCAACATATTCTTTGCCCCATACCTTGAGGGTATGAGCGATAATGATGTCAAGCAGCTTGCTCAAATGCTCATTTTCGAATTTTCACAGCAGGCTGTAGCAAGAGGAGGGCAGGCAATATTCTCCGATATTAATCTGTATTGGGAGATTCCAAAACATTTTGTGGACACTCCTGCCATTGGGCCTTCCGGTAAATTCACCGGCAAAACCTATGGCGAATATGAAAAAGAAGCGCAAAGGTTTGTATGGAAGTTGTTTGAAGTATTTAAAGAAGGCGACGGCGCAGGAAGGCCCTTCTTTTTCCCGAAGCCCCTTGTTCATATTACTGAAAAATTCTTCAAAACTGAGGGCTACATGGATTTTCTTAACCATATTTCCGATGTGGCTTCTGATAAAGGCAATACATATTTTGTATTCGACAGAGGTGAAACCGCCAAAATATCTGAATGCTGCCGCCTAAGTTTCAAGCTTGAAGAACATGACCTTCTGGATGCAAAACAGCCCTGGAAAATGAGATACTGCGCGCTCCAGAATGTTTCAGTAAATCTTCCCAGGGTTGCTTATATTGCCCACGGGGATGACACAAAGCTTTTCAACCTCCTTACAGAAAAGTTCCTCCTGACGGTAAAAGCCCATAAGGAAAAAAGGTCTTTTCTGGAAAAGCTCCTCTCACTCGGCGAAAACGGCCCTCTTTCCCTGCTGACTATGAACAGGGATGGAATGCCTTATCTCAGATTCAATCTTGCCTCCCATCTTGTCGGTATGGTGGGACTCAACGAGATGGTCCAGATTCACACCGGTGAAGAGATGCATGAATCAAAGAAGGCTTTAAAATTCGGCCTTAAGGTCATCGCTCATATGAATCTTATCACTGAAAAAATCAGGACACAGGACAAAATGAAGATAGTCCTCGAACAAACTCCGGCAGAGAGCACAAGCTACCGTTTTGCAAAGCTTGACCTCCATCACTTTTCACCTGCATCCGGGAGGATTGTGAAGGGTGATATTTCAACAGGAGAAGTATATTACACAAACTCCACCCACCTGAACGTAAAAACCCACATGAACCCCATCGAAAGGGTTACAAACGAAGGGATATTCCACCCGCTGATAGAGGCAGGATCGATCTCCCATGTATGGCTCGGCGAATCCCAGCCGACAAAAGAAGCTATAGCCGATTTTGTCGTAAAAACTTTTAAATACACAACAAACGACCAGATTGCTTTTTCTCCTGAATTTACCATTTGCAACACATGCGGCAAAACCTCAAGGGGGCTGCACGACATATGTCCTTCAACAACATGCAACTCTCCCGATGTTGACGGTATTACAAGGATTACAGGATATTTTACAAAGATATCTGCCTGGAACAAGGGTAAGCTCGGCGAACTGAAAGACAGATACAGAAACACAGAGTTCTTTGGCGGGCATAAAAAAGCAGTAAACGAATAACAACATAGAATCTGGAGCCAAAGGCAAAAGAGAGTTAGATCTTTTGTTCTATGTTCCTGATCATACCAAAACGGAGGAGCCATGGGTATTGTAAAAATCTTTTACAAGGATGATTGTCCGATGTGTCCAAGTGCGAAAAATTTACAGAAGAATTTGAAAGAAAAAAACGTTGGGGTTGAATCATATAATGTAGGAACAGCCGAAGGGCTTGCCGAAGCAACATTTTACGGAATTATGGCACTTCCTACTGTAGTTATTGAAGACGAGATGGAAAACTCCCTTGGCGAATGGAGGGGCAATGTGCCAAAGATGGAAGAGGTTTTAAATGTCGTGCATGGAGCATGAGTTCCCCATTAAAGGTTTTATAGAGACAAGCTTCATTGACTGGAAAAAACACCTCTCATCGGTAATTTTTTTCGGACAGTGCAATTTCAGGTGCCCTTATTGCCACAATAGTAATCTTGTCCTGCACCATAACGAGATGGAGGATATACCCTTAGAATATATAATACTTACACTCAGAAAATATAAAAAATGGGTTGACAGGGTGGTAATTACCGGCGGAGAGCCGACAATTCACATGAACCTTTTAAATATAATATGGAATATAAAAAAAGAAGGTATGCTCATTAAACTTGACACAAACGGTTCTTCGCCTGCCGTAGTTAAAAGCCTTGCAGATGAGGGGCTGATAGATTATATAGCCATGGATATAAAGGGTCCCATAGATAAATATAAAAGATGGTGCGGTGTTGACGCCGATATTAAGAAAATAGAAGAGAGCATAGAATTTATCCTGGGAGGAAAGGTTGATTACGAATTCAGAATGACTATTGTTCCCTTTCTACACAGAGAAGAAGATATTTATGAAACAGCAGAATATATAAAAGATGCAAAACGTTTCTATATACAGGAATTCAAACCCAATAATACGCTGAACCCTGATTTTTCAGCCATTAAACCTTTTTTGCCTGAAAAGGTGGAAAAAATCAAGCAAAATGTTCTTGATCGCATGACCAACACCAAACAGTCCCTTGCAATAAGCTGATCATGCCGGAATAATAAACTAATACAACCAGATGTGATCCAGTTCATCTCCAACCCTGCCCTCGGTCTTTCTTTCCCGTATAACTCTGGCAGGAGAGCCGGCCACAACCATATTTGGAGGAACATCCTCCGCTACGATTGAACGGGCAGCCACAATAGCCTGTTCTCCTATTGTTACACCGGGGAGTATCACAGCGCCGGTATATATCTTTGCATAATCCTTTATAACAACAGGGCTATATTCCCTTATGATATGGGAAGATTCCGAATGTGTATGGGTAAATATCCTTACATCCTCGGTGAGGCAAACCTGATTCCCGATATTAACACCGCCTTTTGAATCGATAAAAACCCCACGGTTAATAAATACAAAATCGCCGACCTCTATGTTCTGCCCAAAGTTAAATCTGAAATTTTCTTCCGAAATAAAACCTATGCCGCATTTCTTAAAGAGATGTTCGGCAATTAATCTTCTTAATAACATTGCAAAATTTACAAAAAGGCAAATGGGGAGCTTATCAAGGGCATCCCATAGAAAATGAAGATAACGATGCCCTGGCGTCAGAGGTGGTTCACGTCCTATGGGAAGCAGTTCGCTATACAGCGTCAGTTCTTTAATGAGCTCCGGAGAATAGTCAGGTCCCTCTATAATACGGAGGATTTGTTGAGTTCTCTCTGCGTCAAGCCCCGATTCAATAATCTCCTCTATCTCTTCCAGCTTCCCCTTGAGTATTTTCTCCATATCCACTCCTTTTTGATTTTCATATGGTCATAACCAGTATCACATTAGTTTTTTATAGAATATTAATAATAAATACAATGAAAAATTGGGGAAACTCCAGGTCTTGAGTTACTGTTGAAAAACAGCAATATATGTGTTATGTTGTATCGTTCGGGGCGTGGCGCAGCTTGGTTTAGCGCGCTTGCCTTGGGAGCAAGAGGTCGCTGGTTCAAATCCAGTCGCCCCGACCATAATTATACCTGCCGTAATATATCGGTTACCCCTGCAATTGTGCGAGTGTTCAATACATCGGCCTTTTCCTGCCATCCCTTCCTTGCAATGCCGACACCGTACACAATCTCATAGAGTCCGGCTGCTGCATGTGCATCGGGGTTTATAGAAATCATAACCCCTTTTTCTTTTGCATATCTTAGAAATCTCCAATCAATATCAAGCCTGTAAGGGCTTGCGTTAAGCTCAATGATTACATTGTTTTTTGCGGCCCCGTCAATAATGTTTCTCATATCCACATTATAGCCTTCGCGTGAGAGCAGGAGCCTGCCTGTGGGATGACCGAGCATGGTTGTATATGGATTTTCCATTGCGCGTAAAATCCTTTTCTCCTGAGCTTCCTGGCTGAGGTTAAAATTTGAATGGATTGAAGCAATAATAAAATCAAAGCCTTTTAAAATTTCCTCGTCATAATCGAGGCTGCCGTCCGGCAATATATCGCTTTCAATGCCTTTGAATATGTAAAAATCCGATGATGCATCGTTGAGCCTGTCGATAATTTCCCACTGTCTGTAAATATCTTCAACCTTAAGTCCGCCGGCATAATAGGCGGTTCTGCTATGATCTGAAATACCGATATATGTTAGACCCATCTTCCTTGCCTCATCCCTTAACCGTTCAATTGTATCAATACCGTCGCTGAATTCGGTGTGGATGTGAAATGCACCCCTCATATCTTCCAGTCTTACAAGCGCAGGAAGCTTACCTTGTTCCGAAGCTTCTATCTCTCCGTTATCTTCCCTCAATTCCGGCGCAATATAGGATAGACCAAGGGCAGTATAAATTTCCTCTTCGGTTTTAAAGGCGATAAGCTTGTCTTCCTCAAAGAGTCCGTATTCGTTGAGCTTCCACCCTTTCTTTTTCGAAATTCCCCGCAGCCTGACATTGTGTTCCTTGCTGCCGGTAAAATACATAAGGGCATAGGGATAGGCCTCATAGCCTACCACTCTCAGATCAACTTCAATACCGGATTTCAGGCGGCAGGATGTCTTTGTGTCCCCGGTAAGCAGCACTTCGTCAATCTCCGGCATGGCAGTGAAATACGTCGAAAGATCTTCATGGTTTTCCCCGGCAATAAGAATATCAATATCCTTTACCGTTTCCTTACATCTGCGTATACTTCCGCATATCTCTACAAACCCTGGCTGAACCACTCTTCCAAATCTTTCCTTTATCCTTTCAGCATCGGGATAGACATCTCCAAGAAGAAACTCGCCCTTATGCTTTTTAATAAACTCAATCCCTTTCAATATCTTCTGCTGGGTCTTTTCACCGAATCCTGGCAAAGCAATGAGCCTGTTTTCCTTACAGGCATATTCGAGTTCGCCGGTGTTTGTTATGCCAAGTTTATCATAGAGGACTTTTATTTTTTTCGGTCCCAGATTCGGTATGCCGGTAAGTTCAAGCAGTGATTCCGGAATCTCCTTTTTTAAATCCTCAAAGTATGCCATCTTTCCGGTTTCACTGTATTCTTCAATTTTTTTCGAGAGCGCCTCGCCGATGCCTTTTATCTCGCGGAGTCTTTTTTCTCTTATCATATCCTCAAGACTGTCAATGCCTGAAAGCGTCTTTGCGGCATTATAATAGGCCCTTGTCTTGAATTGGTTTTCTCCTTTAATTTCAAGAAGCATTGCTATTTCTTCGAGAACTTGCGGGATAGATTTATTGCTCATATCCCTATTATCTTACATCAAAGAAAGATTAGTCAACACAGGAGTTTCCAATACATCAGTTAATTTAATATTGAAATCCATTAAGCACAGAGCAGCATAGCCACAGATTCTGCCGGTGTATTTGTAAAAATATTTGCTTGTTCTGACTGAAGTAATGGATTTCTTCGTTGTAAATGAATATAATTTCCTGACAAACTACATTTAGGAGGAAATGAGATGATACAGTTTGAACAAACATTTATGAATTTTTTACTTGCACATCAGGAAAAATACAACCGTACTTTCCACTTTATCGTCTTGATGGATGCCATTATCAGCGCAGCAAAGCACATCCAGCACTATTACCTGACAGGAGCATTAAAAGGCAACCTGGGTTTTGCAAATGAGATTAATGTACAGGGCGAAGATGTGATGCGCATGGATCAGATTGCCCATAATATCACAGCCCATTACCTGAGGACGACAAACAGGGTAATTTATGCTGTCAGCGAAGAAGTAGAAGATATCATTCCCATGAACACAGAAAATGGGCGTTATTTTGTTTATTTTGATCCTCTCGACGGCTCATCGAATGTGGCCCACGGGTTGCCCGTTGCTTTTCTCTTCGGCGTTGGTAAGCGAAACCTCGATGGTCCTGAGGATGGTCATTTGAGGGCAGGAAAAGATTTTATAACGGCAGGCATGTTTGTCATACCTACAGGTACATTCACACTTGCATTGAGGGAGGCCGGGACATGGAGGTTTCATATAGACGATACGATGAACTATGTCAAGCCTGTCCGCATGATGCTCCCTGAAGATAAAAAGAACTGGGAATTGTCATTCAATACATCCAACAAATATTCCTATGCCCATGATGTCAGTGAATGGATTAGTGAAAACACAAAAAAATATGCCTTCAGGTATCTCGGCGCCCTTGGAGGAGATTTCCATCGCATCCTTTCCAATGGCGGTATGTTTATGTATCCTGCTATTGTAAATCACAGAAATCCGGAAAAAAACAGACCCGAGGGGAAACTGCGGCTAATGTATGAGGCCGCTGTTGTATCCTTCATGTGCCGCGAGGCCGGTGGAGATGCCGTGGATGAAACAGGAACACCGATACTTGATATCCAGCCAAAAACACACCACCAGAGAACCGCACTTTATGTCGGTTCGGAACCTCTGATAAAAGAAATTAAGGAAGTCCTTAAAAGACGATGAAACCAATAAGGGCAAACCCTGAACAAAAGAAGGAGGGGGATGGAGGCATGGACCCTGCATTGTGGTCGCAAAGTCTGAGCAGTAAATTGCTGGAAATTGTAAAAACAGGTATTGTTCTGACCGATATTGAGGGGCACATTCGTTTTGCCAACAACCTGGCAGGTGAAATGCTTGGCTATTCAAAGGATTTTCTGAAAGGTAAATCAATAAAAATGTTTTTTCTTCCTGAAGATACCGCTATATATCTTCCCAATATTATGAGATTGACCCTTGAAGGGGCAGGTTTTGAAGGAGAAGCTCTTCTGCGAAGAAACGACGGGAGTACTTTTTTTGTCAATCTCTCTACTGTTTTGTATAAGGGTGATTCTCCCGAATATGAGTTAATGGTCTTCACTTTTCAGGATATTACCCATCTTAAGAAATTAGAGAAAGAATATATAAGTTCCGAAAGATTTGCCGGACTCGGAGTAATGACCGATCAGATTTCTCATCAGATCAGAAACCCCATAGTCTCCATTGGAGGGTTTGCCCTGCGGTTGGCTAAAGACCAGATCTCTCATGAGGAATTTGAGCATTACACCGGGATCATCCACAGCGAGGCAAAACGTCTGGAGCTTATAATCGATCGACTGGTAGAGTTTGCTCAGATTCATCCGGCCCATTATTCTGCCATGACCCTTGCTGAAGTATTTGAAGGAGTAAAAAAAGCCCTAAGACATCAAATTGAAGCAAATATATTGGAAATTGCTTTTTATGAATCGGAATGGATGTACTCGGAACCTATATTCGGCGATCTTACCCGTATAATCCGTGCAGTTCAATGCCTGGTTCAGAACGCTTTGGAAGCTCTTCCTGAAAATAATGGCAAAGTAACCATAAGCGGAAATATTATCGGCAATCAAGTAATGATATTGGTTAAAGATAATGGAGACGGAATCCTGCCTGAAAACCTGCCTTTCATTTTTGATCCCTTTTTCACTACCAAATTTAAATCCCTGGGTCTGGGGCTCACCCTGGCCAAAAGAATCATTCAAGAGCATAAAGGCGGGATAGAGGTTAATACTTCAAACAAAGAAGAAAACGAAGTATCTATCATTCTTCCCCGCGAGCGTAGGCGTGAGATTCGTACAAAGCTTCTCTAACCCGTCTTCCGTAGTTTGCATCAATTTTGTATAAAGACTTAACTTTGCTCTCATAAAGGATAACACAAAGGCAGGGCCTTAAAAACCCTACCTTTTTTTCTCCAAGTTTCCCCAAATCCTGTCATAGTTTCTGTTTATCACTTCTTTAAATACTTCATCTGGATATTCGGCCCGATGAGCCACTTACCCTCAGTTCGCTGAGGCAGGGCACTCTGAATTGCAGCTACGATCTTTTGGACATCATCAGATTGAGACGCAAGTTCTTTTGCCTTTTGATCAAACATAATGATGTACTCTTTCATATCATCCAGATCTTTCTTACCCGAGAGAGGGCCATGGCCGGGGATGATCTTTTCTACATCCATTGACTTGATGTCATCCAGTTCTTTTGCCCATTCCTCAACATTTCCCTCACCGAGGAAAGGATGGTAATTAGTAAAAAGTATATCACCGGCAAAGAGAATCTTCTTGTCCGATAGATAGACCAGCGTGTCTCCGCCTGTGTGGGAATGACGGGCATGAATAAGTTCGATTTGCTGACCGCCGATATCGATTGTCATTCTGTCGCCATAAGTCAAAACCGGATAAGACGGCGTTGTGCCTTCCATATCTTTTGCCGTAAGGCCGTATTCCCCGATATTCTTAAGGGTCTCACCGGCGCTGTTTATCATGGCCTTCTTGTCGTTTTCCTGGGCAATGACCACCGCGCCAAGTTTAACAAATTCAGAATTACCGAAAACATGGTCAAGGTGATAATGCGTATTAACAACATATTTAATGGGCTTGCGGGAGATGGTTCGAATGTCCCGAATAAATCGCTTTGCCTCTTTGGCAGAAATCATCGTATCCACAACTACAATACCATTCTTGCCAATAATGATGCCCGCATTAGCTCCGAAGCTGTTATCCTTGGAGCTGTTTTTTGTGTCCACATATGCGTAGACATTCTCGGCAATCTTTGTCATTTTTTCCGCGGCGAATGCGCGGTCACAAAGCACGAATAATACAATAACCAATACCAGCAACTTTCCTAAAATAACCAAAGGCTTTCTCATATTTATCCTCCTGCTTATAGCCAAAATGTCCATCACCGGGAGTGGCCGCCTTTTGCCACGATCCGGTGCATGGCGTGGTTCGGTCATCATTTTGCCTCAGACTCTTTAACTACTGCCTTGTACTTCTCATGAATCATCTTTCTATCAAACTCCCAAAATTCGGCAAGCATTGCCTGATCCTCTTCATCTGAGAAGTATGCCCGGGAAGCAGGGAAAAACACTTCATCTTCTTTTCTGATATGTTTAGGATAGAAATCGACCAATGTCTTTAGGTGGAGCCTCACTTCACCAAGTGCTGCCTGGTTTCCTTTCCGGTAAAGCATATTGGCTTCTACCAGAGCCTTTGTAGTGCTACGGCTAAAGATATGGTCTTCAATGAGTCCTTCCATAATCTGCCGGTCTTCATCGGACAGATGTTTCTTTCGAAGATCTCTAAATAGGATGTCCTCCTCCTTCCCGTGATGGGTACGATCGGCGTATACACGAATGAAGTCAACAGCCGTATCCACAAAGTAGGGATCAACAGACTGTGTTTGCTCAACGCGCTCCAAGGTGTGCTGAATGACGTTGAGCATTTGTTGTATCAGACGGTGTTCTATCATGAGTGGTCCGCGAGCTTGCATATTTCATCTCCTTTTCTTATTCCCGAACAAAAAGCTTCAGCCAGAGGCAGGTGCCTTTTCCCGTCGATCAGCTCCGCAATATGTAACTTGGGCCAGGAAGTTCCCTATTTTTTTTATTATATCTTCTATTCCGTTTTTTGTCTTTATTCTTCTCTCAATTTTCAATCCAAATGATGCCCTGCGGCAAGCTGCAGGGTTACTACTTGCCCTCGCCCCTCCGGGGGAGAGGGCGGGGTGAGGGGGATATAAGCCTCATTCCAGTGATACCCCGTCCGCTTGCTGCGGAGAGGTTCATTAAGAGGAAAACCCCCATTTTCAAGAACCTTCTTTTATTTTGCTTTTCTGTACTCCAGAATAAACATTTTTAAAAAGGATTCTATGCTTTCGTTCACAGTGAACGAAAAATTTACTTAATTATCTAAACCAAAGCCTGTATTTGTTTTACAGAGATTTCATTCTTTGCTCCAAATGTTGGAGCAAATGTTACAGACACAGTGTCTGTAATCGCACGACATGATATAAAATAGATATTTTTGATCATCTGGTTTCAACGAAAAATTCACCGGGCACGTAAACTATCCGGTGGAATGTCTGGTTGGGCAACTTGCTGTTATTTAACTGGTTTGTCACTATTATTTCTTTTTAGTCTTACCAATTAATTCAAATGTCAGTGTCTCGTACTATTATACAAGACACCAATAGACAAAGGGAATACAATTTGATAGGTTTCTTAAAAGGTAGGTTGTGTGGGTGGTCAGGTCG